>CAZQSI010000155.1:0-1544 GCA_964596155.1 uncultured Chitinophagaceae bacterium | reverse complement strand
CTCCTTTGTTTCCCAATTCATCAATCCAATTTGGAATTGCGTCTGGTCGTTGTCGAACAATTCAATCGCGAGATATTTACCGTCCGGACTCCAGTCATGCCACCCTTCGTTCTGATCAATGCCGGTAAGCTTCCATTCTCTGCTGCCGTCGAGCGTAACCGCATACAAACTGTACTTCCCCTCCTGCTTGCTTTGATACGTGATAAACTCGCCGGACGGGTGTAATTTCGGCGGACCTGCCTTGTAGCCGAATTTTCCCGCGGTGGTGTCGCCGGCGGGATAATGTGTCAGCCGCATCCGGTTCGCACCGTCTGCGCCGATGATATATAATGCTTCGTCAAATCCGTCAACAAGCTTACTTTTTGTCATCCCACCCCGAAAAACAATCCTCTCGCCGTTGCCGACAAATAACGGATCAGACGAATATGGCAAACCGGTTTCGATCCGTTGTAAAACGTTTCCCGTTACGTCGATGATATATAAAACAGAATCGACGCTCCGGTGCGGCTTTACGACTAATTCCGTTCCATTTTTCCGGCTGCTCATCCAGCTGTCCGCAAGCTGAATGCCGCTCACTTTTTGCGGAGGATCGCCGCGATGATTCGTTTCATACAAAAAATAGCAGCGCTGGCACGTATCCTTATCCGATATAAAAAATAATTTATTTTTGAACGAATAATATGTCCACTCCACGCCGGGAAGATTGGTGACATTCCTTTTTCCTGAACCGTCAAGATTCATCGTAAAGACTTCATAATTGTCCTTGTCGCCATCCGTCAGGACGTTATAGGCAATTGCAAAGCTCTCCTTCGGAGTGCTTTCTATAAAGTCCCTGCCGCCGGAACCGCCGCTGCATGAGAGAATACACAGCGATGGAAATATGAGCAATAATCGGATCATCTGTTTTAGGTTTCTGTTGATGTATAATGATATTTTTTTCTTCACTTTCAATACTTTTCTTTTAAATATTTGATCGTCTGCTTGCTCATTTTTTCCGCAGCTTCGATGTTCAAATCGGATAATTTTTTGAAGTATATGCACGACTTCCCCATGGTGTATTTTCCCAATGTCTTGAGTAGCTTGTCATTTTCCTTTCCCGGGCTGTAGATATAGAGCGAAAATTCCGCCTTGCGGGGAGAAAATGCGATGAGCGGCGCATCCCCTTCATGCCCGCTCTCATATTTGTAATGATAACTCCCGAAGCCGACAATCGTCGGTCCCCACATTTTCGGCTCGTGACCGGACCATTTTTTCATCAGCTCAATAAGTCGGAAACTATCCTCTTTCTTCTCATCCTTCTCAACGTAGGAGTTGATAAAATCTTTGACGCTGACGCCGGTTGCTGCAGTTTTGTTTTTCACTGCCATAATTTTCTCCTCTCCTTTTTATGAAACTGCAGGATCGATTGAATTTGGTTGTTCGTAATGACTTGCCTTAAAAATGAGCCACAACGCGAATGTCACTTCCCAGAGACCTCCCGGAGCAAGCAGATACATGCTCCAATTGATTCCGAAAAACTCCAGCAAGAACCCGAATGCAAACAC
>CAZQSI010000154.1:0-1646 GCA_964596155.1 uncultured Chitinophagaceae bacterium | reverse complement strand
TTAATCACCGAATCGTCCGAATCGGACAATCTCTCAAATTATTACTTTACTGTTGCTACCACCGATTTTAAAGTAATATTTCCGAAACGGAACACGATTACATATGCGGATCGGATCGTTTTCCTGAATCCGACGATCAATACCGGAAACAATACAACAGTCCAATGTGATATTGACACTCTTGCCTCATTTGCAACGGCACAGTCGACGACAAAAGAACTTCAGCAATTTGCAACGACATTTAACCTTCCCGGATTGAAAAAAATGAGGCGGTATTACTGGCGCGTGAAGATCCTAAACAGCGGCCGGGATTGGACTGCCGGTTCATTCTTCTCCGGAGATTCATCAACATCAGCCGTCGGGCAAATAGATTCAGTCGGCTGGTCGGAAAATATTTTCACTCATGCCGCTTTTGTCAGGGATACCGGCGTAAAGGTAACAGATTCAAAATATATTGTTAAAGCCCTCTCGGCAGGTTTCAGCGACGGAAACAACGGTGTGATAGAAGTAAACGGAGTGAATATCATCACACCCATTCTGGGAAGCGGTCACAACATAATCGTGCTTGACACTGCTGCCTTGTCAGTAGTCGGCAGACGCAGATTTAACATTACCGCCGATGCCGTTGAAGCAGATTCGCTTACTCAATTTATCGGGTCCATACCTACTGGAATGTATGTAGTGGATGTCGTCGTAGATGAAGGTGCTAATAATTTACAACCATCGACCAGAAACGCTTTAAAATCCATCGGCAGCGCCTTTATTGATCAATTGTCGTTCCGGGATTCGTGGGCGATTATCGGAAGAAAGGGTGCTCCGGTCGGCTCTGTCCCAGAAATGTACAGAAGTCAACTTTCAGGAGCTGCTTCAGCTGAGACTCTTGTCATCCGTCCGCGGACCAATGGAATCATTGAGACGCCGCTGCTCGGACCGTTTACATCTCTGTCAAACCTGCAATTGGAAAGCACGATTCCTTCCGGAAGTTTCGTGACAGTGCAATTCGTCGGTGTAACTTCATCCAATGTTTTTGATACAATTGTTACGGCAGTGAATCAAAACACCATTCCTCTCGCGACCGTCAACACAAAGAAATACAAGAACGGTAAGTTGATATTCAGGCTTTCAAAACCGCCGGCATCGTCCGGCACCGGATCAATTTCTGCGGTCAGTTCTCCTTCAATTAAAAGCTGGAAAATGACCGGTTCGACATCGACTGAACTTGCCGTGTCGAATCAATCAACTGCGATCGACAGAAATCAGGTAATGGAAGGGGAAGTGATCCAATTTACGGGTAAAATATTCAATGTCAGCACCGTTGCGGCGGAAAGCGTAATGGTTCGTCTCACCACAAATTCATCGGGTATCGATAATGTGTTGAAACAGCAGCAGTATCCTGTTATTCAGATGAATGATTCTGCATCATTCACATTCGCCTATGATACGCGCGGCAAGAGGGGAAATCATGCCTTCACATTATCGGTAGATCCTTCAGACAGTATTCCGGAACAAACAAAAAGCAACAACTCCGTTACGATACCGTACGTGGTGAATGCCGATACGCTGAGGCCGACCCTTCAAATAACATTCGATGGACTGCAGATTGTCAACGGAGACTATGTGGCGCAACAGCCGGAGATCAGAATCCG
>CAZQSI010000153.1:0-1691 GCA_964596155.1 uncultured Chitinophagaceae bacterium | reverse complement strand
TCGCATATTTGCGGTTGATTGTCAATCCGAAGGATGAGGAAAGTCTCCTGCGGGTGATCAATTATCCTGCCCGAGGCATCGGCGATACGACAGTCGAAAAACTTGTTGAAGCATCCGTCCGTGCCAACGCACCGTTGATGGCGATCGTCAAAGCACCCGGAGGCGTGTCAACACTGTCGGATCGTTCCAAGAAATCCGTTCAATCGTTCGGTGCAATGATTGCCAAGTACGAATCGCTCCGCACGGAGATGTCGGCAAGCGAACTTGCGCGCGCCGTCGTCGATGAACTCGGAATTTTACGGCAATACAAAGATGAACAGACGCCGGAATCGCTCGGCCGGTGGGAAAACGTTCAGGAACTGCTCTCGGCGATTACGGAGTTTGTCGATCAGAATAAAGAGAAGGCGTCGCTTGAGGATTTTCTGGAAGAAGTTGCGTTGGTCTCCGCGGTGGACTCGATGGTGGACGAAAAAAATGCAGTCACGCTGATGACGCTGCATGCCGCAAAAGGTTTGGAATTTCCGGTTGTCTTCATCGCAGGAATGGAAGAGGGACTCTTCCCGCTGTATCAGGTTACGCCCGACGCTGATGAATTGGAGGAAGAACGGCGTCTTTGTTACGTCGGCATCACGCGCGCAATGAAAAAATTGTATATCACACATGCACGAATCCGTTATCGCTTCGGGAATGTGACGTATCCCGTCGTTTCACGCTTTGTGTCAGAAATCGGCGATTCATTATTGGAAAGGGAAACATCACGACGTTCCGCTCACACTGCGCAGGTCGTTACGACATTGCGTCAGTCGAGAGAACGGCACGCCGCCGGCGTACGCCGGACCGCAGCCGTGAAGAACGACGGATTTGTTCCCGATCAGGAAGTTGATTATGAAAATGAATCACAAGAAGAGATACGTCTGAAAGTCGGCGTGTATGTGGAACACGAAGTGTTCGGACGAGGGAAAGTGACCAATCTGAGCGGCCGGGGGGACAATGCCAAAGCAATTGTGAATTTCCAAAGTGTCGGTCCGAAAAATCTTATGATTAAATTCGCTCGACTGAGAATATTGGGAGCATGATGCCGAACACGCTCTCGCCCAATCCGATTGAAAACCGTTTCCTTTCGCTCGTCGGTGTCGCCGCATTTTGTTACGCAGTGTTGTGGATGTCCCCAATGTCCGTGATTGCAGAGGCGCTGTCGTATGACCATTCCGTTCATTTTTTGAATTTTGAGCGTCATTTCTGGCAATATGCAGCTGCCTTCACGGCAATGGTACTATTATCCCGCGGCCATCTCTGGAGTTACGGTATTAATTCTCAGCATCTCAAGATTTCAATGAAGTGGCTTGCCTGGCTGTATGGTGTTGTTATTGCGGCAACAGCGTTTTTATTCATTGCAGGATATTCACTCCTCCCGGTTTCTGCGGCCGACATACCGGTCACAACCTCGGGAACGATGCTGATGATGCTGGTTTTCTGGATGTCGTCACCTGTTGCAAATCAAATTCTTTTTTTCGGTTTTGGCCAGACGATCCTCATGAAACATTGGGGATTGTCAATGAACATTGCCGGAATTCCCCTTGGTGTCATCTTTTCGGCACTCTTATTCACTGCAGGCGCCACCACATCCTGGTTTTACCCGTTTGAAATCTCGTACGCAGCAACATTCGGGCTCGGACTCTTCTGCGGAATAG
>CAZQSI010000152.1:0-1908 GCA_964596155.1 uncultured Chitinophagaceae bacterium | reverse complement strand
ACGGCAATTTTCCGAATCCGTTTAATCCGGCAACCACATTGCGATTCTCCGTTCTTTCAAATATTCACACTGTTGTCTCGATCAGAATTTATAACGCGTTGGGACAGCTCGTCGGCGAGTTGTTCGTCCGTGTTGACGGACCAAACATATATGAGGTGCGGTGGAATGCGCAGGATGCCGGCGGAGCGCCGCTTCCATCGGGGACATATATTGCAGTTTTTGATTTCGGCGATAATCTCTTTGCTCACAAAATGATACTGATGAAGTAACCGGAGGTTTGAAAAACCTTTGTTGGTTTCTATAAAAACATGATCGATCGTCTCATTCTTAAGGTGAGTTTGGGTACAAGATACCATGCTTCCAATGAATTGTATGAAGTACGCATCAGCGGCATTGATATTGTTCTCCACTCGCTGATGTCCGAGATACTTACCGTTCGAGTCGAGGACAGCAGCCATCGAAAATACTTATGGAGATCGAGTCCGATCTCGTAATCGAATGATGACATGGCAACCTCCTCTTATTTTGTTGTGTTTACCCTTGGAATAGGTACTGCAACTTAATACTTGAGGTTGCCTTTTCATAATATATCCGTTAGCTGGCGTAATTAAACCGAGGGACGATATGAAAATTTTTATACTCTCAATTTTTGTAAGTGTTGTATTAATTTATGGTTGCAAGGGGCCTCAGGGTGATATTGGTCCAGCAGGGCAAAGCGGCCCAAACTTGTCAGGAAGTATTGCAGGTTATGTTACCCTTATTGATTCAAATAACAATCAAGTAAATGATCGTAGTGGGGTAAAAATAACAATATTTCCTGGAGAGCCACATGATACAGCAACAACCGATGTAAATGGTTTCTGGGAATTAAAAAATATTTCATCAGGAATTAAAACAGTGATGTTTAACAAGGGAAACTATTTCGTAGAGCAAATAGGTGATTTTCAATTTGTTGGTGATGGAACTCTATATTTAGATAAAACAATTCTTTTTCCATTGCCTACATATAATATCGATTATTATGGTTTTTCCTATGATTTATCAGACACATCGGTGACTGTTATGGGTGCGGTGACAAGTAATTCGACGAGTCCGTACAAAAACGTGATTCTTTGTGTTGACACAAGTTATCAAGTTGGTCCTTACAATGGACATTTCATTTTTTTTAATTCTATCAGTTGTCCTCAGAATTCAAATTCATTTAGTTATAAGTTTTTAATTAATTCATCTTTTAAGGTAAAACATGGTCTGAAAAAAGGGATGAAATTGTATTTCTCGGTTCATGCGAGTTCGCCATACGCATTAAATTCTTTGTATGATAAAGCTAGAGACAAAACTTTACCGGCGCATTTTATTCATCCTGTAGGTTCAATGGGCATTCCAGAAATTATTTTACCGTAAAGCGCCGCCCAACCTCTTTAATAAGTAAAAAGTCAAGAGGCAAGAAAAGAAAAAAATATCCCGCTTGAACCGTAAGAGAAAAGCGGACCAAGAAAAAACCAACAGGACGAAAGCAAAAACAAACAGAATGTTCATCAAATACGATTACGATGCCGGATCTATCATAAGCGGTCAAGACGCATGGTCAGACCAAACCTCTTTCGGGACTTGTCTGACAGTTCATCGTCAGAGTGTTCCGATGGCAGAAGCACCGGAACGATTCCAGATATCACATAGGCAATCAAGTCGTCGCCTCCCAAAGGGATCCCGTTGGGACAATCCAGTCGGAGGATGATAGAATCCATCACCAATCCCTCTCACTCCCAAGCTCCGCTTGGGAGCGGACTGTATTGAAGCTCCGCTTCAAGCATTATGAATGAACATAACGCGATGGTTGCTAAATCACCCAAGCGGAGCTTGGGAACGAGAAGAATCATTGAATCGTCATTTCCGATGCAGCGAATGAAT
>CAZQSI010000151.1:0-2127 GCA_964596155.1 uncultured Chitinophagaceae bacterium | reverse complement strand
ACGCCGGCATAAAAAATAACATGCGGTTCTCCGGTCACCAGCGGATTGTCCGAAAACCGTTCATCCACCCGTGAATCATTCACCGTCATAATTTCATCCGGTGCATTGATGGCGTGGGCGCAAAAGGCAAAATCGCGCGGTGTTTCGGAAACGGAAAGTCCTCTGTTGGATTTGAACCATTGCCGGTTGGTGTCGATAATGGTCACCAGAGAGATCGGGGTATCACATATCTGGGAAGCGAGCCGGGTGATATCGTCAAATTCCCGTTCCGGAAGGGAGTCAAGAATGGAGTATTCCCGGAGAGCGCGGAGCCGCTCCGTTTCGTTTGACGGAATTTCCGGTAATTTCATGTTGTCTTCCCCTGAATCAAAAGTGGTCCGGTGACCGAAGTCCTGCCGCGGCGATACACCTACAATTCAAACCACCGGGATGTCATTGCAGCGATCATGCCGTTTTCATTCGCATGATGATACTCGTTTGAATGAGCGTCGTAGCGATAATCATTTTTCCAGGAATCAATATGTGCTTCGATTGCCGTAAGCGCTTCGACGATGCGGTGAACGTCGTTGTTCGTGGTGGTCGGATGAAGAGAAATTCTCACCCAGCCCGGTTTATCCGACAAATCACCCGCATCAATTTTATCGGTGATGGATTTAGAGTGCTGCGGATCTACGTGAAGAAGATAATGGCCGTACGTTCCCGCACATGAACAGCCGCCCCGCGCCTGAATGCCGAATCGGTCATTCAACAGCTTAACGACAAGATTGTAATGAATGTCCTCAAAGTAAAAGGAAAACATGCACAACCGCTCTTCGATGGTATCCGCCAAGAGGTGAAGCCGGGGAATTGATCGGAGTGCGGGAAACATGAGCGATCGCAATTCTTTTTCGCGCGCGTCGATATTGTGAACACCCATCTGATCTTTCAATTGCACCGCAAGCGATGCTTTGATCGCCTGCAAAAATCCCGGCGTACCGCCATCTTCCCGGATTTCGATATCGGGAGAGAATTTATGCTGCCCCCAGGGATTCGTCCAGAGCACCGTGCCTCCCCCGGGTTGATCGGGGGATTCCAGCGTATAGAGACGTTTATGAAATAATAAAACGCCCGGCGTTCCCGGTCCGCCGAGGAACTTATGCGGTGAAAAAATTACGGCGTCCAGACATTCTTCTTTTTTTGCTGGATGCATGTCGATGGCGACGTACGGGGCGCTTGCGGCAAAATCGATAATCGCAATGCCGCCGAACTCATGCATGATTGCCGCCAATTCATGATACGGAGAAAAAATTCCGGTGACGTTGGAGCAGGCGGAGAAGGAACCGATTTTTACTTTCCGATCTGCATAACGTTCCAATGCACGCCGCAGTTGTTGTGTATCGACACTGCCGTCCGCTCCCGGTTCCAGCACGCAGACATCGGCGATTGTTTCATACCAGGTCGTTTGATTGGAATGGTGCTCCATATGAGTCACAAAGACAATCGGTCTGTCGGCATCGGCAAGAGTAACGGCATGTTTAATCTGTTCTGGAATTTTAACGCCGAGGATCCTTTGGAATTTGTTAATAGCGGCTGTCATTCCTGATCCGACAAACAACAACACGTCGTCGGTTCCCGCGTTTACATGCTTCTTGATGATTGAATGAGCATGATGATACGCATGCGTCATCAGTTCTCCCGTCACGGAAGACTCGGAATGTGTGTTGCCGACGAATGGTCCGAATGTTTCAAGCATTTTCCGTTCAATCGGTGCATACAATCGGCCGCTTGCCGTCCAATCGGAGTACAATAACTGCTGAACACCGTACTGCGTCTGAAATGTCGCATCAATACCGACAATATTATTGCGGAAGGGACGAAAATATTCTTCGAAATTCATACCTGCAAACTACGAAAATGAAGCGTAAAATGGTAGGGGGTAGAATCTCAGCACCGCAGTCGAGGCTCGGAATGGTATCTATCCAGCTGCGTTACACCGTTTGAAGGTATTTATGGATAGTGTATATGGCGGCAGATCCTTCGCCGACCGCTGCTGCCACTCTTCGGTTTGCGCCGGAACGTATATCTCCCGCCGCAAAAATACCCGGAATATTCGTTTCGAACATAAACGGATCTCGCTCAAGAGTCCAT
>CAZQSI010000150.1:0-2135 GCA_964596155.1 uncultured Chitinophagaceae bacterium | reverse complement strand
TGAAACGTGGCAGAAGCAAACTTCACTTTGTTCTTCGACGATTCCACGTGTCGAAGGATATACTTAAACAATGCTGTTTTCGTTGCACGGCGTTTTTTATAACCGACAACGTAACGAAGCGTATATTCGACCCAATTATCATTTGCGATGAGGGAAACCATCGGCTCCGTCTGTGCTGCTTCAAGACGGTACTTATCCTGCATCGAAGACCAGATTTTCCGCGATTGTTCGGTTAGATCGCCGGCAACTTCTTTTCCGGCGTTGAGAATAATATCATGAGCGAGGTCATAGTCGCTGCCGAACTGAATCGGAATCTTGATTTCATCCCACAGAAATGGAAAATCACCGGAGTAGTTGAACACCGGTTCCTTGAAAACAAAACTGTTCGCAATCAGTACGATTCTTCCGTTGTACAAATCGCCGTCAACCCACTTTCCTGTTTCCATAATCGTGGTTCTCAATATGCCGATATCCATCACGTCTCCCGTGATGCCGCCGAGCTGCACACGATCCCCCGATTTATAAAAACCGCCGAACATAATTGCGAGCCACCCGGCAAATGAGGCAATGACTTCCTGCAGGGCGAAAGCGATTCCCGCACCGGCGACGCCGAGCGCGACGGTGAGTCCGCCGAGTTTGTCGCTGTAGACAACGGTGATCAACACCACCGTCAGGAAGAATCCGACAAAACTGCTGAATTTTTTTGCGCGGTACCGGTTGTCGTTGTCCTTAATTTTCGTAAACAAATTCCGCTGCACCGATTTGATCAGCAGCCAGATGACCGCGATGCCGAGAATGATCGTGGCAATCTTGCCGACGGCCGGATTAAACAGTATTTCCTTCAGAAACTCTTCCATTTACGTCTTCCATATTTTGATAGTGTGAGAGGAGCCGGTGTCTTGATGATGAATCCGGCGATCCTGATGTCTGAAAAATTATCATTGTGAATCCTGGATGGTTCTCCGGTATTATTTTACCCGTGTGAATATTTGATGATTGCCCGGAAGCCATGAATTACCGCCGTCTGTCGTGTATTCCATGGAGGATTCAAAAAAATCGGGAGTGATGTTGAAACGGGTAAACCGCAGCTGCTGTTCGCTCCCTGAGGGACTTTTATACGGTTGGGAGTATCTGATTTCTTCCCCCACTGCACCGGTCATAATCCAGAGGAATCCGTCCCGGCCGACGGAGACCATTTCAATGCGTCGTTCTTTTTCATTAATATAGAAAAGGATTCCCGCCGTCTGCTGGATTTCAGGTATGGAGGAGATGCCGGAAACGACACGATCGGGCACCACCCAGGAAAAATCATACGTCCCGGTAACGGTGCGTGCAACAGAACCATCCTCGTGAAGAAATTCCGTAACGACAGCCCACCGTCCCACGATCTGTCTCAATTGTTCCACCGACGCCGCAAGAGTGTCATCGGCAGCGCTGCCGCGTTCCAAAACGCCGGCAGCTGAGTTTGAGACGACAATGATCGTCAGTACGGCGAACATCCTGAAGAGATGTTCACGCACCGGGATTCTGCGTGTCATGAACCATGCGTATCGGCAGAGGGTTGATGTCGTCATGGTTGTTATGACAATTGACTATTTCGAAGACTTCAGCGACTTGCCTCCGCTGCTCATATCCAGAAACGGTTTCAGTAATTCGATCGGCAGAGGGAAGATTGTGGTGGAATTGTTTTCCGACGCAATCTCCGTCAGCGTCTGCAGATAGCGAAGCTGCAAAGCGATGGGATTTCTTTCAATAACGGCAGCTGCTTCGCCCAGCTTTTCGCTTGCCTGAAGTTCGCCCTCGGCGTGCACAACTTTCGCGCGGCGTTCGCGTTCCGCTTCCGCCTGACGCGCCATGGCACGCTGCATTTCGAGCGGTAAATCGATCTGCTTTACTTCAACGTTGGAAATCTTGATTCCCCATGAATCCGTATGCTGGTCGATGATCTGCTGCAATTCATGATTGATCTTATCCCGCTTTGCGAGCAGATCGTCCAATTCAAATTGTCCGAGAATGCTCCGAAGCGTTGTCTGCGCAAGCTGCGATGTGGCATAGATGTAATTTTCAACGCTTACGATCGCCTTATCCGGTGCGACGACGCGGAAATAGACAACGGCGTTTACTTTTATCGAGAC
>CAZQSI010000149.1:0-2148 GCA_964596155.1 uncultured Chitinophagaceae bacterium | reverse complement strand
CATTTCAGGTGATTGAATATTACCGCGCCTATCTTTCGGGGAGAATGGGATGGGGTGCGATCAACGGACTGTTGATTATTTCCGGCGCTTTCGGTCTGTTTAAGAAAGATATTGTCCTGAAGGTAGGAGGGTATAAGCACGATACCGTCGGTGAGGATATGGAACTTGTCGTACGAATGCACCGGCACTGTCTGGAAAACGACATACCGTATCGCGTCGAGTTTGTTCCGGATCCTGTCTGCTGGACGGAAGCACCGGAAACGCTGAAAATTCTGGGGAGGCAAAGAAACCGCTGGCATCGCGGTTTGCTCGACACGCTGTTGATTCATAAGAAGATGCTGTTCAATAAACGGTACAAAGTGCTCGGACTCGTCAGCGTACCGTATTTTCTTTTTATTGAGCTGCTCGGACCGGTGATTGAAGGGATCGGCTATATCGCCGTCGGTGTCGGATTTTATCTCGGGATAGTGAATGTGGAAATCTTTACTCTCTTTTTTGTGGTGTCGGTGATCTACGGCGTCATGTTTTCCGTCAGTTCGGTGATTTTGGAAGAGATTTCATTCCACCGATATCCCCGTACGCGCGACTTGCTGAAGCTGCTCGTGCTCGCTGTGGTGGAAAATTTCGGATACCGCCAGATCACCGTCTGGTGGAGAATCAAGGCGTTCTGGGATTATGCACGCGGAGTTCAGACCTGGGGTGTTATGACACGGGTCGGATTCAAGAAAAAATAACGTGAGGGAATATTTACTCCATGGTTGATCGGATCGTCAATTTTTTGCTGTACCGGTCCCATCCTTTTGTGATGGTGAATTGCCTTGCCTCGCTCATTTTTCTGGCGGTCCGTCTGTACGGTCTCTCGGAAACAGCGGCATCAGGATCCTACGGCGGTTCGATACTTCCACTTGTGATGGAAGGAATTCTGCTCGAAGTGTTGTTCGTGTCGCAGATGTTATTTGTGCTTTCCGTCGTTTACTTTATTTTCACTTCGCTGTTCAATCAATCCGCCGCGTTGAAGATTCATCTCGTGCTGCTCTTCCTTTTGCTGCTGCTCTCCTTTGCACTGACTGAATATTTCACCGTCACACTTATCCCGCTCGGTGCAGATCTGTACGGATATTCGTTTGCCGATATTGTCGAGACCGTTGCGGCGTCGGGAGGGATGAGTCTTCTCGCACTGGCTACTGTTGTTGCCATCGGTGCGGCGGTCTATTTTCTTCCGGTGATTGCACTGCGGTTTCCGTCGCCGAAATATCTCATCGTCGGATTTTACGCTTGGACGGCACTGTCGGTTCCAACATTAGCACTTCTTCATCCCGTTGCATCGGATTATCGATCAGAACTCGCGTACAATATCGTTGAAACCAAAACACATCATTTTTTCCGTCAGTCATCGGAGTACTTCTTCCGCTGGCTTCTGCGCACCGAAGCGACTTCGGAAACGGAGTACCCGCTGATGCAGCCTGCGGATTACACTGATGTGGTCGGCGGATATTTTTCCCTGAATACCGAAAAACCGAACATCGTGATTATCATCGTGGAAGGTCTCGGGAGTTCATTTATCGAAGGGGGAACATACGAAGGATTTACGCCGTTCATCGATTCCCTTTCGGGCAGAAGTCTTACATGGAAAAATTTTTTAAGCACAACGGGACGAACCTTCGGCGTATTGCCGTCGCTGACAGCATCGCTGCCGTTCAGCACGAAAGGATTCCTTGAACTCGGGGATGCCATGCCCGATCACCGGTCGCTCTTCACATTGCTGAAGGAAAACGGATACCGAACATCATTTTATTACGGCGGCAACGTCGAATTCGACAATCAGAATTTATTTTTGAAACGGCAGGGGATAGACAACATCATCGACATAAAGGATTTTCTCCCGCCGTATAAAACCTCCCCGCCGGGAGAATCGGGGTTTTCGTGGGGATTTGCGGATGGCGATTTGTTTTCCCGGTCGCTCGAAGATATTAACGAACACAATTTTACGCCGCGTCTCGATGTGTATATGACGCTTTCCACGCATGAGCCGTTCAATCCTCCCAACGGCGCGTACTTCCGTGCGCGAGCTGATGAAAGAATTTCGATGCTGACGGTTTCGGAAAAAGTCCGCAAAATCTTTTACCGGCACAGAGATATTTTCGCGTC
>CAZQSI010000148.1:0-2178 GCA_964596155.1 uncultured Chitinophagaceae bacterium | reverse complement strand
GTAAAATTACCCCATTTGGATTCCTGGTCAGCAAAGCGAAGAGCGAATGCAGCATTGTATAATGAATTATTTTCCAAAACCGGTCTCAATATCAAGCTTCCTGAAGCTGTGTATGAATCCGCCGGTGCAGTCAATCACCACATCTATAATCAATATGTCATTCGCCTGCAGCGGCGCGATGCATTGAAGCAATTTCTTTCCGAACGAAAGATCGGATGCGAAATATATTATCCCGTCCCATTCCACAAACAGGAATGTTTTGCATCGCTGCCGTCGAGCAAGGATCAATTTCCTGTATCGGACGATGCAGCGGCAACATCGTTGGCTCTCCCGATTTTCCCCGAGTTAACCGAAGAACAAATAAGGTATGTAGTTGAATCAGTGGCGGCTTATTACTCGAAATAGCAGCTGCACTGTTTAAATCACGATAGTTTGAACGAACTATTGTTCTTCACTCCTCAAAGTAAAAATTTGGACTGGCAATTTATTTGCCTGTTTATTGAGCGTCCTCTTAACATCCAAAAGTCCACAGTTCGATCCCAGCCGTTCCTATAACACTCAACTTTCCTACAGCGATATTCGATTTATCGCGGCTGATAATAGAATAGGTGTGTTTAAGGAGAAAGCCATTTCTTAGTAAAATCTTCTCAAAAACAGCTCACAATGAGCAGTTTTATTGAACTGCATCTCTTTTGAGCTTTTAGTTCTAGGTGCTGCTCAAAAATTAACTTGACATATCCAATAAAAGGTGGTAACATGTCGAAACGTTTCGATATTATTTGATGAAATAGCGCATTATTTAATAAAATCAATTATAAGATAAGATAATTGTCTAAAAACGCTTTATTATAATGAAAAGAAAGCCGACCATTCGGGATGTAGCAAAAAAGGCAGGATTATCGCTTTCCACCGTTTCTCTCGTACTCAATAATAAAGGGTATGTCAGTGAATCCAACAGAAAAAAAGTCAATGATATCATTAAGGAATTAGAATATCATCCCCAGCGCAGTGCAAGAGGGTTAGCCTCTCAATTAAGCGGTAATATTGGTTTTATCCTCACAGAAGATCATTTCTCACAATCCGAACCATTTTACACCAGAATTTTCTTAGGAACAGAATTTGAAGCTCGAAAGCACAATTACTACGTCCTGTTGACAACTGTCGGAAAGAATATCAAAGAGTCATCCGAAATTCCTCGATTTTTATTGGAACATAATGTTGACGGAGTCATCATCGCAGGTAAAATCGGATCTTCGTGGATAGAATATGTCAGAAAAAAAAATATTCCGCTCCTGCTTGTGGATTTTGCCGCTCCGAAAACATCCAATGTAACCATTGATAACAGGGGCGGGGCGGAACTTGTTGTGCAACATTTTCTCCGGGGAGGACATAAAAAAATCGGTTTTATCGGTGGTGACATCAATCATCCGAGTATTCATGAGAGATTTATTCAATATAAAGAAACGCTCCATTCGGCAAATATTCTGTCAAATGGAGAGTGGTGCGATGCAACGCAAGCCAATACGACACAAGCCGACGGCTATCAGGCGGCAAAAAAAATATTCGGCGAACATCGGAACAGACCAACAGCGGTGTTCGCTGCGAACGACGCGATGGCCATCGGATGTATCCGGTATCTAAAGGAGCAGGGAATACGAGTTCCGGACGATGTGGCAATTGCGGGATTCGATAATATAGAAGCCGGTTTGCATGTCGATCCGAGATTGACAACGGTGAATGTTCATCGAGAAGAGATGGGAAGTATTGCAATTCGCCGAATTGTGGAAATGGTAAAGGAGAAAAGCGATGTCGTTTCCAAAACGATGACAAAGGTTGAGCTCGTCGTGCGGGAATCGTGCGGTTTGAAACACAATAAACATTGAAACCTGCTTCATGAAATACTTCGATAGGTCAAGGAAGTGACGATTTTTTTTAAATGAAAGAAATAGAAACAGCTTTTCCACCGTACACCAAAGGAGGGAGAATATACACACTAGAATGATAATAAAAGATTCGGATGTTACATCCACCGTTCACTAACAAAGGAGAAACAGTTATGAAATTTCGTACAGGATTTCTATGGTGCATATCATTGATGGCAATGGGAGCCATGGGTGTATATGCACAAAACACAAATCTGCTGAAAAACGGCGGATTTGAGAGCGGCAAGCCGTCGTT
>CAZQSI010000147.1:0-2270 GCA_964596155.1 uncultured Chitinophagaceae bacterium | reverse complement strand
GCATTGCCGGAAGTTCTCCTCTGGATAGAAAATTTGCTGACGTCGCGCAGCGTCATTAAAGATCTTGAAGAAGCATCTTCCCGTATTTCACATCTGGTCGGTGCGATTAAAAGCCATGTACATATGGACAGGACCAACGAATTACAGTCGACCGACCTCCATAACGATATTGACAATACATTGACATTGCTGGGATACAAACTGCGGGAGAAAAAAATAATAGTGCAGCGATCATACTGCGACGATCTGGAGCCGATTCCCGCCGTTGTAGGAGAATTGAATCAGGTCTGGACGAATCTGATCGACAATGCGATTTATGCGCTGCCGGTGCAGGGAACATTGACAATTGAAACCGCATGCGGCACAAAAGATGTCGATGTAAAGATTATCGATAACGGATCCGGCATTCCGGAAAAAATCATTTCGCGGATTTTCGATCCATTCTTCACCACAAAGAAAGTGGGGGAAGGTACCGGCATCGGTCTTGATCTTGTCAACAGAATCATCAAACGCCATAACGGAGAGATCAAAGTACATTCAAAACCGGGGAGGACTGAGTTTCATGTCCGCCTTCCCAGAACTGCATCAAATCATCAGAGTGGACGTGAATGAAACTTCCCTTCATCATATTGATTGATGACGATGAACAGGTGCTGAGGGCAATCCAGCGCGATATTAAAAACAAATATCGGACGGAATACAGAATCAGCGCGGCCGGTTCCGCCGCCGAAGCTCTCGAACTGATTCGGGAATTGAAACTAAAGGGTGAAACAACGGCGCTCTTTATTTCGGATCAGCGGATGCCGGAAATGGAAGGGGTGGAGTTTCTCGAACATGCAAAAAAGATTTTCCCTGAAGCGAAATCCATTCTTCTCACGGCATATACGGATATCGAAGCGGCGATTCGTGCAATCAATACAATCCGTCTTGATCACTACCTGATGAAACCGTGGAGTCCCCCCGAAGAAAAACTCTATCCCGTCATAAACGATCTGCTCGAAGAGTGGCATGCGCAATACAAACCGGATCACGAAGGTCTTCGGATTATCGGATATCAGTGGTCGCCGAAGTCGCATGCATTAAAGGAATTTCTTTCCGGAAATCTTCTTCCGTTTATCTGGATGGATGTGGAAGAGAACAATGATGCCGAGCAATTTCTGGCCGGATCCGGCGTTGATCGCGAACATCTTCCGCTTGTGGTGCTGAAAGATGGAACCGCAATGTCCGATCCGTCGCTGCCCGATCTCGCCAAGGCGATCGGATTGCAGCAGAATGCCACGCAGACGATGTACGATGTGCTGATTATCGGCGCCGGTCCAGCCGGGTTGGCAGCATCCGTGTACGGATCGTGTGAAGGACTGAAAACGTTATTGATAGAAAAAAGTAATCCGGGCGGGCAGGCAAGCAGCAGCGCGCGTATTGAGAATTATCTCGGATTTCCTGCCGGACTTTCGGGCGCCGATTTAACCCGGCGCGCTATTGCACAGACACTGCGGTTTGGAACGGAATTTCTCACGTCGAAGGAAGTGAGGCACATCCGGCTGAAAGATGGTTACAAGATAGTGGAGATGACGGACGGTTCGGAAGTGCATTGCCGTGCGATTGTGATTGCAACCGGCGTTCAATATACGCGGTTGGATGTGCCGGGACTTGAACGATATTCCGGTGCGGGAGTCTATTACGGTTCAGCATCTGTAGAGGCGCATGCATGCAGGGACGGCGACGTCTATATCGTGGGAGGGGGAAACTCCGCCTGCCAGGCGGCGCTGCACATCAGTAAATTTGCGCGTGAAGTGAAGATGCTCATCCGAAGAGATGCATTAATTGAGATCGCCGCGAATTATCTCGTGGAGAATATCCGGAACACGCAGAATATTTCCGTCCTTCCGCATACAGAAGTCAGCGGAGTTGATGGAGTCCAATTTCTTGAACGAATTTTGCTGAAAGATTCACTTACCGGAGAAGAGCAGAGCGTCCCTGCCAAAGCTCTTTTTATTTACATCGGCGCAAAACCGGGAACAGGATGGTTGAATGATATTGTGCAAACCAATGAGAAGGGATTCATTATCACCGGAAGTGATTTAAAGAAGACTGGTTCATTCAATAGATTCTGGAAACTGGAACGGGAGCCGTTCATACCTGAAACGAGTGTGCCGGGTATCTTCGCCTCAGGGGATGTCCGTCATTCCGCACTGACCGGTATTTCCTCTGCCGTCGGGGAAGGAGCGATGGCGATACGGTTTGTGAGAAAGTATTTGGAGCAGATGTGA
>CAZQSI010000146.1:0-2332 GCA_964596155.1 uncultured Chitinophagaceae bacterium | reverse complement strand
TTGGTATCCTGGGCTTTATAGACAACACCCATGCCGCCTTCGCCGAGTTTCTCTAGTATTTTATATTGTGAGATCGTGTGTCCGATCATCAGTATAGTCCTTTATTTTCTATGCACATTAAATTTTTTCTTCAGGTCATCGATCCAATTAATGACAATATGTACCTGCGATGTATTCATTTGCTCTTTCGGTTTTGTCCCGATCAAGAATCGATCCCCGCTCGGCGCCACATCAAAAAAGAACCTGTTCCATGATTCCGGTAATGAGACGACCTTTTGCGGTCTTGAATAATCAAACTTCGGGGTCGTCGAAATATCAATCTTCATCACTTGATCAGCGACAGTATAGATTAGTGTTCTGCCGTTGTTGACCCAACGAAGAGGCAAGACCGGATTCACTCCGCTGTTCGATAATTGATATTTTCCGCTCCGCTGAGGAAATGGAACAACAAAAATCTCATATTGTCCCGACTCGTTCGATATATACGCTAACCATTTACCATCGGGCGAAAAAGAGGGATTTATTTCTGACGCAGGCGAACTCACAAATTTCTTCGGTTCACTTTTCCCCTCTAGCTCCATCGTCATGATATCTGCATCCTTGCCATATGCTATGGTTGTCCCGTTCGGATGGATCGATTCCCACGATGAAGGATCAATCACTATTTGTTCGTCCAACTGTTTTTCACTTCCGCCACCATCCCACGATTTTGAAAAGAGCGTCCACGTTGTTCCGTTTTCCGATCCATAGATGATCGTTTTGCCGTCCGCAGTCCAAATGGGGAAATCGCTGTTTTTTCCCCCGAAGGTGATCCTGGTGAGTGTTTTTCGGCGAAATTGGTAGATCCAGATATCATCATTCGCCGCACGGACAGTCATTGCAACCTTTTCTCCATCCGGAGAAATTGAACCGTCGGCATAAGCACCCACAGTATCGATCATCTTCGTCATTGTTCCCGATCGATCGAGCCAATGCAGCATCATATCCGTCCCTGTAAAAGTCCCTTGAGGAGCATACAACAGAATTCCAGTTGATGAGATGCTGTAATTGGCATCGCCGGAAAGAGGGTTCAGCATTCCACCCTCTTCAATAGGAATGGGAGGGCCGATGGTTTTCATTTCACCAATATCGTACGGCACAGCGAAGATCGAGGAGCCGCGGACAAAAATGATGTGACCGGAGGAAACGTACCGGGCATATGAACCTCCGCGTACGATAATATTTCGTTCGCGTGTTTCGATGTTCTCGGCGACGATGAGCGCGTCGTTGAACGAGGTCATCGTTGAGGTCTTCACAGTGAAGATGATTGTCTTGCCGTCGGGAAGCATTTGTGGAAATCGCTGGCTGATCTCCCCATCAACAGCATTCAGCGTGTTCACGGCGACTGGGGTGCCGCCGTCCGCCGGAACCATAAAAATTGAATTATTGATATTCCCGAAATAGAGCTTGTTATCTTCGGACCACCAACCTCCGCGCATAAAACCACCGATATTGCAAACATCTTGTGCAATACCGCCGAAAATGGAAATCTTCTTCAATTTTCCTTCAGCAAAGAATCCGATCCACTGGCCATCAGGCGAAAAGAACGGATCGTTTGCATTTTCCGTTCCGGACATTGGCCGTGAATTCATTTGATCAATTGGTCGGAGAAACAGCATTGAATTTCCGTTTGACACCGCCAAATAAACAATATTTTTTCCATCCGGCGAGAGAGCAATTGTCGATGCGCCTCCGACGAGCGGCGTGGTCAGCGGCAGGGAAATTGAAAACCTCATTACCGGAAGGTTGTTTCCCTGAACATTCCGTGATGAGAAGTACAGTCCTGCGGAAACGAGAAGCAATAGTGCCGTCGCGCTTTGCCAAAGATATTTTTTCCAGATCGGTTTCTGATTCTCGGGAGGATTACTCTGAACTTCCTTCCTGATCGACATTGAAGAGAACGTGCGGCTTACCCGTGTTCTGCTTGAGGTCCGTTTGAACCTGTTCAAATCAATAGCGACTTGTTTTATTGATTGCATCCTCTCGTTCGGATCCTTCTCCATGCATTCCAAAACGATCCGGTCGAGCTCCGGATCCAACTCCGGTTTTACGGCTGAGGGAGGCTGAACATCCACATTGACAATTTCGTACAGTATCGCACTTTCATGCGCTCCGGTAAAAGGTGACGTTCCCGTCAGCATCTCATATAACAGAACACCGTAGGAAAAAATATCCGAACGGTGATCAGTCTCTTGTCCCTGCACTTGCTCGGGAGACATATATCCTAAGGTCCCGACCGTACTTCCTGCTTTTGTTAATCGTGATACACCGGCAAGTTTTGCCAGACCAAAGT
>CAZQSI010000145.1:0-2384 GCA_964596155.1 uncultured Chitinophagaceae bacterium | reverse complement strand
CAAGCACCACCGGCGTGGTGGTTCTGCTCATCGCGGCGACGGTAAAGACATGTTTTAATTCCAGCGTATACGGCCGGAATGACAGTTTCATTTTTTTGGCCGTCTGCGTCCGGAGATTGAGCATCGGCAGCATGGAGGAGATGGAAGGCGCGGCAAGCAATGCCGAAGCAGATTTGAAGAATGACCGTCTGGAAGGCGACATGGTGAACTCCGTAGTGAAATGAATGTTGTGTTACGCTCAAGTATATAAAAAATATTTCACATAGTCATCCGCCGGAAGAGGGGCTCCTCATCCAGGCCGGATAAAATCTGGGAGGCAAAATCTATGCTTTCTTTTTTCGTTTTTGTTCTCTATGTTATTCTGCCAAAATTAGTTCACCTTTATCACAATCGGGAACGTCTATGAAACTCGACCGGATCATTCAAGCCCTGCTGCCACATGATGAAAAATTCTTTGTAATGCTGGACAAACTGTCGGACACCATTGTTGAATCGGCTGAAACGCTTCAAACGCTACCGTCGCTCCCAAAGACGGAACGGGAGTCCACCGTCAAGAAAATTCAGGAAATTGAACATAAAGCCGACACCATCACCCATGAAATTTTCACTGCACTGAACAGCACGTTTGTCACCCCGCTCGACCGGGAGGATATCCACAAAATGGCTTCGGCGCTGGATGATGTGGTCGATCTGGTGGACGGAAGCGCAAACAGATTTTTCCTCTACAAGATCAAGAAAAACTCGCCTCATATTCAAAAGCTGACCGATATCATCTACAAATCATCGCTCGAAATTCAGCGCGGAGTAAAACTGATCACCAATACTAACCGTGCTGTTGAACTGCAAAAGGTTCTGAACCTGATTAATCAATATGAGAATGAAGCGGACACGATATTCGATCATGCGATTGCGGAACTGTTCGAGAAAGAGAAAAATGCAATCGAGCTGATCAAGACGAAAGAAGTGCTCGTCACGCTTGAAACAGCAACAGACAAGTGCGAGGATGTTGCGAATATTCTTGAATCGATCATGATCAAAAATGCATAGAAAGGTGAAAATCCCGCAATGGAATTTTACGTCATCGTCATTATCGGTGTAGCGCTCGTTTTTGATTTTCTCAACGGCATGAACGATGCCGCTAACTCAATCGCTACGGTTGTATCGACCAGGGTCCTTTCTCCGAAAATGGCTGTGGCCTGGGCAGCATTTTTTAATTTTGCCGCCGCTTTCGGATTCGGGGTGGCTGTCGCAAAAACCATCGGAAAAGGCATTATCGATCCCAACATTGTCACGCCTGATCTCATCCTTGCTTCGTTGATCGGCTCAATCATCTGGACACATCTCTGCACCCATTACGGTTATCCTATCAGTGTCTCCCATGCGCTGATCGGCGGTCTGGCGGGAGCAGGATTATTCCGTGGCGGTATCGCTGCATTGAATTTTACCGGAATCAATAAAGTGATCCTGTTTATCTTTCTTTCACCCATCATTGGTTTTTTTATCGGACTACTTCTGATGATCGCCGTTACCTGGTTTTTCAGGAAATGGAATGTCAGAAAAGTGGATAAAATATTCAGAGTCGGACAGCTGGTTTCCTCCGCCGCATTCAGTCTGGGCCACGGAACAAACGACGCGCAAAAAACAATGGGCATCATCACCGTGCTCCTCTTCTCCACCGGATATTTCCAGGGAGGAGAAATGTATGTTCCGTGGTGGGTCATCATCACCGCTCATACGGCGATCGGTCTTGGAACATTGCTCGGCGGCTGGAAAGTGATCGGGACGATGGGTGTGAAGTTGACACATCTGAAACCTGTCCATGGATTCTGCGCGGAAGGAGCGGGCGCCGTCATGCTGCTCGGTACGGCGATTGCTGGGATTCCTGTCAGCACCACGCATACGATTTCCGGTTCGATTATGGGTGTCGGTGCAACCCGGCGCATCTCCGCCGTCCGGTGGGGATTGGTAAAAAATATCGTGTTTGTGTGGTTTCTGACAATTCCAACCTCGGCGGCAATCGGCGCCTTCAGCTTTTGGGTGGTGGAATTGTTCCGGTGAGATTTTTCGTGCGGCTTCGAGCGTAGTCTATATAGATCGTTACAAGGGAAAATATAATTTAAAGGATGTCCCTTTCCCTTCCTCGGAATCTACCGTGATTAGTCCGCGGTGATTTTCCATAATTCCCTTCACCATTGCCATGCCGAGCCCTGATCCGGTTCCCTCGCTTTTTGTTGTAAAGAACGGTTCATAAATTCTCTGCAACACGTCGTCGCTCATTCCGACTCCGTTATCGGTCACCGAGATACAGATGAATTGCGAGTGATGCGATTGCTCTCCGGAGTTTTGGCCGCTCTCAGTCAGCGAGGTCTCAATGATGATCAATC
>CAZQSI010000144.1:0-2486 GCA_964596155.1 uncultured Chitinophagaceae bacterium | reverse complement strand
ACTTCGCCGACGATGAACTCAAAATCGTCCGGCCGGTGGACAAAATCAAGATTATCGCTTTCGATAATCAGCAACGGACCGATCTTGTAATATCCTATCCATTCCTCGTAGTGGCTGTTCAATTGTTCCAGATAACTCCGCGGCATGCTTTGTTCATAATCGCGGCCTCTCGTTTTTATTTGCGTCACCAGCGTGTCCACCGATGAACGGAGATAGATGAGAAGGTCGGGCGGTTTGAGATAGGTCATCATGACATGAAACAGGGAGACATAATTTTCATAGTCCCGCTTGTCCATTTTTCCGATCAGATGAAGGTTTTTTGCGAAAATCTCAGCATCTTCATAAATCGACCGGTCCTGAATCACCGACTTGTTTGATTCGACGATTTCTTTATGGCTTTTGAAGCGGTTGGCGAGAAAATACATCTGCAGATGAAACGACCAGCGGTTCATGTCTCCGTAGAAATCAGAGAGATACGGATTGTCTTCGACCGATTCGTAATACGGTTTCCAGTTGAAGCGTTCGCCAAGCATTCGCGTCAGCGATGATTTTCCGGCTCCGATGTTCCCCGCGACGGCAATGAAATATTTGTGAGCGTTCCCCATTATCGTATGAAGAAAGTAATAAAGATTTTATCGAAAACAAATTGCCAAATTGTTATATTCAGTAACAATCGGAGAAGAGAAGTTTATGAATAACAACGTGCGGACGGTCTCTGTTCGCGAATTGAAATCGATGATGGACGAAGGCAAGGAGTTTCAGCTGCTGGATGTCCGCGAACAGAACGAATATGACTTTTGCAATATCGGCGGGGAGCTGATTCCGATGGGACGGCTTGCTGCGAATATTGAAAAAATAAGCAGAGAGAAGATGGTGATAATCCACTGCCGGAGCGGAGTCCGGAGCGGCAGGGCTGTAGCGGCGTTCCAGACACAATTCGGCTTCACAAATCTCTATAACCTTCAGGGCGGAATTTTGGCGTGGTCCGACGAGATTGATCCAAGCATTCCTCAGTATTGAGTGAATCACGATTGCATCCGATAGAGCAGTTGACCGAACATCAAGGGAATGAATGACAATGGCTAAGAAAAAGAAATTCGAAACCGATGCAATCCGCACTCAAATACCGCGCACGCCTCTGCGCGAGCATTCAACGCCTCTTTTTGTCACCTCCAGTTTTGTGTTCGACGATGCCGAGCAGGCGCGCGCACTGTTTGCGGATGAAATACCGGGAAATATCTATACACGGTTCTCAAATCCGAACAACACCGAATTCATCGAAAAGATGTGCCTGCTCGAGGGAGCAGAAGACGGTATCGCCACCGCGTCGGGAATGTCCGCAGTCTTTACCAGTATGGCCTCGCTGCTCAAAACCGGCGATCATATTCTTGTCTCCCGGTCTGTGTTCGGATCAACACATCAGATTCTGACAATGATCCTGCCGAAATGGGGCATCACGCACTCCTATGCCGATATCGCCGCGCCTGAAACATGGGAATCGATGATTCAAAAAAACACAAAGATGATCTTCATCGAGACGCCGTCCAACCCGGCGCTTGACATTATCGATCTTGAATGGATCGGCGCTTTGGCAAAAAAACATTCATTGCTGCTGAATGTGGACAATTGCTTCTGCACCCCTTATCTGCAGCGTCCCGTTTCATACGGCGCCGACCTTGTGGTGCATTCGGGGACAAAATTTCTGGACGGACAGGGGAGAACGATCGGCGGTGTGATTGTCGGCAGGAAAGATCTGATAAAAGAAATACGATTCTTCGCACGGCACAGCGGTCCCTCCCTGTCGCCCTTCAATGCATGGATTCTTTCGAAAAGTCTGGAGACACTCTCCGTCCGAATGGAACGCCATTGTGAAAACGCGTTGAAACTTGCTTCACATCTCGAGGGACACAAGCATGTTGAAACAGTCCGCTATCCATTTTTACCTTCCCACCCTCAGCACCATCTTGCAAAAAAACAGATGTCGCTCGGCGGCGGTCTCGTCACCTTTGTCGTAAAGGGTGGAATAGAACGGGGAAAAAACTTCCTGAACGCACTGCAGATGATGTCGCACACGGCAAATCTCGGTGATTCACGTTCCATTGCAACACATCCCGCTTCCACAACACACTCCAAACTCTCCGAACAGGAACGCGCCGCCGTCGGTATTCTTCCCGGACTCATTCGTATTTCCGTCGGGTTGGAACATATCGACGACATTATTGCGGATGTCGACCAGGCATTGAACGCAAGCAATCCTTCTTCATAATCTCCGTCGTTTTGGATGTACTCCTTTCTGTGTGCATCCTCCGCACCGGATTCTCCTTCTCAAATAAAAAATAAGAATTCTTTAAGTCTGTCTAAGAGTTTCTTAAAGTTGACTTAGGGTAATCTAACTATTGTTTTCTTGCCTTGGGCTGCATGACGCATTAGATTGTTTGTAGAAGTTAAACACAGCAGGGGGGAATAAACATGGGATCATCAAAAAT
>CAZQSI010000143.1:0-2518 GCA_964596155.1 uncultured Chitinophagaceae bacterium | reverse complement strand
CCGTCCGGCATCACCGATTGATTAGTTTGATGCTTTCACCATCATCATCACCTGCTGCGCGGTCGCAGTGTTAAAATCATACGCAAGTTTTTTATAATTGATCAGGTCGATGAGAGTTCCGATAAAACAAAAGCCGACGGTGAAGAGATATAATAATCCCATGCCGATTTGTCCGATAATGAAACGCTGAACACCCGCAACACCGAAACAACCGACGAGTGTGGTCAGCAGAATCAGCTGCGGATCTTTTCTCCGGCTGTTGTAGATATTGGCAAATTGCTGGGCATGGTCGTCCGGCAATCCTTTTAATAATCCCTGAATGAACACCATTTCGTCTCCTTCAAGCGAAGGCATTAATTGCATGATATTAGCCATGTGATCTCCTGTGATGAATGAATTGCGAAATTGAGGAAACACGGATTCCGGCCGCCGCCGCGAATCCGGAAACGGTCCGTCCGAGCAGAATAATCAATGCCGGAATTCCGAGGAAGTGAGTCTGAATCGATTGAACGGCATCGCCGTGAAACAGCAGCGATATGGAACGGCCCAAACCGCAACCGGGGCAGGATTCAATCCCAAGTGCGGAAGAGGGACAGAGCGACAGCAGCGGGGAAGCAAAAGGATCAAGCAGTGCAAGATAAAGCAGCGCCGCACTCCAAAGAACCGGTTCGAAGCCGAGCGACGCACAATATCGTTTGATTGATCTGATCATATACTGCGGTGATTACACATGCTGATCGATAAGAATGGAATTGCCGTCCGGATCGA
The DNA here is from genome assembly GCA_964596155.1 of uncultured Chitinophagaceae bacterium. Lineage (GTDB taxonomy): Bacteria > Bacteroidota > Ignavibacteria > UBA10030 > UBA8401 > UBA8401. Next base: position 1,750 of record CAZQSI010000143.1, on the reverse strand, counting down.
TCATTGAAAAACTGGAAGGTCCCGATTCTCCTTTTATGGATGCATCCGCGATGGCGACGCCGTTTTCCGAAAAGCGTTTATGAAGTTCCCGCACGTCGGTAAATGATGACAGCGGCTGCGCGTTTTGATCCCATCCGGGATTGAATGTGAGAATGTTCTTTTCAAACATTCCCTGAAACAGACCGAGAATGTGATCGCCGTTTTTCATGATCAGCCAATTCTGGGATTGATCACCGCCGAACACCGTAAATCCGATGCTTTCGTAGAATTTCTTCGATTTATCGATATCCTTCACCGAAAGACTGACTGAAAACGCACCTAAATCCATAATGCCTCCCGTTTATGATAGAGAGTGAAGCTTTGTGTACGCTTAGTGTAATGTTCTTCTTCGTAAGTTTCAACGGTAAAGTTGCGGGAAATTTCCGGCAGGAAGGTCAGTCGATGATGAGCACTGTCGCAGCTTCATCCGTTCTCACCCGGTGAGGCGCTCCGGACTTGCCGAGAATCAGAGTCATGCCGGCGTGTACGAGCACCGAAGGTTCATTCTGATAATCGATGATGAGTGTACCGGAAATGATCTGAATGATATGTCCTTTTTCACACCAATGGTCGGCGTAATAATCATCCGAAAATTCGATGTGTCGGATACGGATGCCGTTGTGCAGCGAAACTTTTGTCGCTGCGGAGCCCCGTTCGCCCCGTTCCGTCACCGGCGGGATTTTGCTCCAGTCGATCACCGCCGGGAGTGTTCCGTTAATGTCCATGGTTATGAATGTACGTTCAACAGGGTCACGCCGGTGCAGATGCGTCAAAACTACGGAATTCGTTCATACGTCGTTTCGACTGCTTTTGCTTCCGGGCCATCAGGTTCAATATTATACGCGGTGATTGTCAAATGATTTTTATCGAGCAGCTCGTATGTTGTCCGCCAGCCCCATTGCGGATGCGGTTCGCCGACGTCATATTTTCCTGAAACGGAAAATCCCCGTTCGATCTCATTTCCCTGCGAGATGAGCAGAGCGTAATTCATGTGAAAATCATCGATCCACATTGTCTGAAAAATCTTGGCGACGGCATTAAACGCGATCATCTCTTCACCCCGGCGCGGTTTTCCCTGCATCGATCCTCTGTACGTATGGCGAAGAAATCGTCCGTCGAGTACGGAGGTAAATTCACCCTCCACCTCGGATTCATCGGCAAGTTTGTCCGGTTCGAACCAGGTGCGGCAGGTTCCTTTCCACCGTCCCTGCATTGCCTCAAACAACTCTTTGTGTGTCATGACCGTTCCTCATTGTTGAGTGAATGGAAAAAATTTCGTGAATGCGAATGCGAAATTTAAACCGCCGCTGACCGATGAAGCAATTCTTTATACCCGCAGCAAACCCCGGAATCCCCGTGCAGCGTAGTACGATTCCGCTCCGTTATGATAGATGAAGATGGTGCCGTACCGGTAGTCGCCGAATATTGCACCGCCGAGTTTTCGGATGTCTGCAGGCGTCTGCAGCCAGCTTGACGTTTTTGTGTCCACCGGACCGAACCGCTGCAATTCCCTGTACTGTTCTTCCGTCAATAATTCAATTCCCATCGCCGCGGCGGCATCGATGACGTTATTTTTTGGTTTATGTTCCTTTCGTGCATTGAGCGCGGCACGATCGTAGCAGAGACTTCTGCGGCCGGAGGGACTTTCCGCCGAGCAGTCCATAAAAAGATATTCGCCGCTTTTTTTATCGCGGCCGACAACGTCCGGTTC
>CAZQSI010000142.1:0-2644 GCA_964596155.1 uncultured Chitinophagaceae bacterium | reverse complement strand
GATAGACGCCGCTGGGAAGGCGATTGCCCTCAAACGAAACAGAATATGTTCCTGCGTTTTTGTATTCATTCACCGGTTGTGCGATTTCCCTGCCAAGTTGATCGTGAATCGTCAGCGAAACGACTCCGTCGTGAATCAACGAAAATGAAATTGTGGTGGAAGGATTAAACGGATTCGGATAATTTTGTTCCAGTGAAAACTTATCCGGCTTTACTTCCGAAACGGTGCGAATACCGCTGACAACCGCATTCAGTTGCATATCGTCGAAGTAAATAACTCCCTGCTTTGAACCGGTGACTTCCTGTCGAATCTCAAAAGCAAGCAGTTTCTTATTCGGACCGTTCAGGAGCGACGTCGGCAGCCACACAAATTTCCATCCTCTCCAGTGGATTCTTCCGAAATCGAACGACTGAGCAGCCGGTGAGAATGTTGCAAAGAGGCGATGGTTGCTCATATCACCGTATATCCATACGCCCATTGCAGAGTATTGATCAATCACGGGCATCGCCGAAGCGGCGAGATGTACATTGCCGCCGATGGTTCCGGAAAATGAGTAAGCCATTCGTCCCGATTTCGTTCCGCCGTAAAATTTATCAGTTGAAAAAGAAAAATCAGTGAGCGACGTATCGATTCCGGACGATTGCAGCGATAATTTCGGTTGCTGCCAATCCCTGCCGTTGGACTCAAACTGATCGACCGGAATACCGGACGACACAAATTGATCCGTACCGGTGGTGAAACTGATAGATACCGTATCCTTGGAGGAGTTGTTGTAGTAGTCCTTTATCCCGGGAAGCAATCGAACCGTGTACATCGTGTTCGGTTTAAGCACGGGATAAAATGTGATTACTCCCTCATCATCGATTACTTCATTCTTCGCTTTTGCCATCGGAATGGAAGCATTGTTCGCATCGACGAATTTCAGTGTGGTGGAAAGAGAATTTGTCTGGACGGCATCGGTCATCACAATCCACACTTCGGGCGTCAGCGATACATCGGCTGCCGATTGGTACGGATATGACCGGGAGACTGCCGGTCCGACCGTATCGACAGGTACCGTGCTAAACGAGTAGGTATATGGATTTGGTCCGATTTTTTTCTTAAGCGAAATGGTTTTTGCCGTGGTATCAATCTTAACAGTGTATGAAGTGTTGAATGCAAGAAATGCAGACGGTTTAAAGGTCAATGTCCTGTTTCCGTTGCTCCATGTTTTCGATCCGGTGACGGCGGGAAGAATTGAAAAAGCTCCGTTCGTTGTTGCCGCATCCATTGCGGTGTTGAATTCTATCACGATTTCTTTGTACGTCGGTACAGCTTTCGATGGCGAAGGAGACGAGTGCAGGACGATTGGCTTTACCGTATCCGCAGAATTGACCAATGCCATAAATGTGGTCCAATCCCAATATGGACCGGGGTCGGTATGTGTGTTGCATGTAGGATCGAATCCCTGTCCGGTGGAGTTCACCCAGTTTCTCCACGTTGCATTGGCATGTTCACCGTGAGCGATCACATGATTTCTGTCTTTCGGAATATTATATTTTTCACAAAGGTAACTGACCAATCTCGACGACGATTCGTAACATTCCGGTGTATACCACCCGCTGACACCGGCGTATCCTTCATGTTCAATGCCGACCATGAATGAGTTCCAGCATCCCACATGATAGGCACGGTACTTTTCCTCCACCATCTGCGTCACTTCGCCGACCGGAGCGTCGGGCGTATTATTCGGCGACGTACCGGTTCTTCCGTTCGGGTGTGAATTCAACACATATTGTGCGCTGACACCGGCCGAAGGATTTTTGAACCAGGAAATACATCCGAGATACGATCCCTCAACATCATGAATCACGACAAATTTTTGCTGAATGAGAGATGTCCCGTAATTCCCGGAATATGCCGGGTTCCACAATGCCGGCGGATAGTCCGGCTGATCGGCACTCCGGTCAGGAGTAATCGCTTCGTCCGATTTTTCTTGAAGTTGGATTGAAGCGACAATTGTTCTGATTGTACTCAGATCGATATTTTGCTTTTCGATGCGGATGCCGTCCCGCACATAACCGGTTGACAGAATGGAATAAATTTCCAATCCTCTTCGATGAGCAAGTTCTTTTTGCGGAAAACCTGAAAATGCCGCAATGGCATTCTGCCAGCTTTCGAGCGAACCCGCTGCTATTCCAGGCGGCTGCGGCAGCGTTGTATAATATTGCTTGAGCAGCGCCGCGGCTCCGCGAATATTCTGCAGAGGACTCTCTTTCAACAGTTGCGGCGTCATTCCGATCAGCTCGGCGGCTTCGCGAAGTGAATGTCCGAAATATTCATTGTCCCACAATCCCATCACCCCATAAACTCTCGGCATGCCGTTGCATGCGGAAAAAGTGTCGTCATCGTTCCATTTCATGTGAGTCCATCTCGTCTCTGAGAATGACAATCCCATCAATATTTCAGCCGGAACGCCGAATTCATCCGCCGCCTGCAGAAAATACGTTTCGTATTTTTCTCTCTCTTCCTCATGCCGGACAGAATCAGTCCCGCTGACAGCAGCGGCGGCGGCAATTACCAAGAAGCTGAACATCCATCTGAAATTTCTCATCTTCCGAATCCTTATCGTTTTTGTTCCGCCGCAATTTTGGTTCTGTTTTGA
>CAZQSI010000141.1:0-2767 GCA_964596155.1 uncultured Chitinophagaceae bacterium | reverse complement strand
CAATTCCTCGTCCGATTATTACGGATTTTTCCCGAAGGACAGCACGTTCAGCAGGGAAGAGGATTTAAAGCTGGAGAGAACTCACCTGCTGTATATCGCCGACACGTACGGCGTCTATCATTATCCGATGGAATATGAGCAGTACGAACGATCAATCCCCGACATCTATGTTCCCATCACGTTGCAATACGGCGGTCTCACCGCCCGCGAGATGAATCTGATTGAGCGGTATGACGCCGGCGGAGGAATGGCCATTGCGGAATTCAATACTCTGCAGGATCCGCAGGTGGAAGATCGATTGACGCAGTACCGGCTGGAACAAATGTTCAGCGTGCGGTATACCGGAGCGCTCGGACGATATTACGACGATTTGAACAGTGCCGCACGATGGATGAAAGATCTTTACAGCAAGGAGCAGCGAACCGAATGGAACTTTTCAGGAAGGGGAATTATCATCACCGTGAAGCGTAAACTCGGCGATACACGGCCGAGCGTAGTTGTACTTGAAAGAGGTGATCTTGCTCATACACCGGTCTTTCTCCGCAACAGCTCACATCGGTATCTTCAGGACACGGACGATTATGTGCCCTATTATTACTTTTTTGAATATCTTGAAACAGATTCGGCGGCCAAAGTGATTGCACAATTTGAGATTCAGTGCAACGTTTCCGGCGCGAATAAGATGAATGCAGCAGGATTGCCGCTCTCGTTTCCCGCTGTCATTGTTTCGGACAGTGCGGAACGGAAAATTTATTTTGCCGGAGACTTTGCCGACAATGACGTTGAAACCGTATTGATGCATTACTGGAGGGTTGAAGAACTGCTCTCCAAACTTTTTTCATTTTACTATGTTTCGGATCAAACCAGATTTTTCTGGAAGTTTTACCTGCCGATGATGGATCAATTGTTTACACATGCGGCAGCACGGGCGCTTCCTGACGGAGAATCGACCCGGATGAACGACCCACAGCAGCGGAGATAATCGCCATTTTTTTTCTCTTTGTCCTTGCCACTACGTTTTTTGCTCTCTTCCTGATCGCGGGAGGTACGATAGGATTAATCGTCTCGAAAGTTCGGGAAGCGTCCATCGAATCGACCCGAAATAAACGGGATTCGCGCACTCGTCAGGCATTGAATGTCTATCTCTTTACCGAGATGCAGCGTACCGACTATATTCACCGCCGCGAGGAGTTCGTAAAATTGCTCCAGCCGATGCTGATTACGCTGAAGATCGAATTGAATATCGACAACGAATCACGGCGGAACGTACGGCGGCGGTCATTGAAACGGGTGATGCTTCAGCTGACCACCGAAGTGACCGGCGATACCCGCCTCCGCCTGACGAGAGCGTTCGAATATTTCAATTTTGTTGAAGAAACGATCGCGTCCATGAAAGACAATCGGTGGTGGATTCGCGGCAAAGGATGCAAAAATGCGGGACTGATGATGCACGAATCCGCATTGAAGCATTTGGAGCAATGTTTGGATGACGAAAGTGATGATGTGCGAATCGAAGCTGCCCAGGCAATGCTCGACATCGCCGGCGTCGAAATTGTCGCTCCCGTGCTGATGCGATTGAAGGATATGTCCCTCTGGATGCAAGTGCGGCTTTCAAAATCAATCCTTACCTACGGTGAGCATGCCGTGGCGCCACTTGTGGAGGCGATGAAATCGAAACATCCCGCCATCCAGGGATTCTGCGCTGAATTGCTCGGCATTCTGGGAGATGTCAAAGCGGTGCCGACATTGCTCGAATATATTGATTATACCGTGACGGAGGTAAAACATAAAAGTCTTGTTGCGTTGGGAAAAATCGGGGACGGACGGAGCGTTCCGGTCATTAAAAAATTTCTCCGATCGGACAATGAACAGCTCAGAATTGATGCGGCGAGGGCTGCTGCCAACCTTTCTTCGCCCGCGCTTGCATTCGATCTTCACGATATGCTCGTCAACGACACTATCCAGGTAAAACTTGCGGCGGGAGAGGCGCTGTCGCGGTCAGGAGAAACGGGAATCCGTTCATTGCAGTATGCGCTGAATCTGGACGATCTGCAGGTTCGAAAAGTTGCCCTCCAATTTTTACTTGAGGCCGGCGAAAAAGTCCATTCAGAAGGATACGGGAGTGCAGAGCTATGACCGAACTTCTTTGGGACTTTGCGCATTATGTACTGGTGACCTATTCGATTTTTATCATCGGATTCTTCATCGTCGTGAATGTGTTTTATTTTTCCATGTACACGATTTCCTTCGGCGCCATTCTGATCTATCTCCGGCGGCATATGTTTTGCGATTATCGGGTGATCATGCAGTCCGAACTGACGCCCGCCGTATCGATTCTCGCTCCGGCGTTTAATGAAGCATCAACGTGCATCGAAAGTATCAATTCGCTGCTGAAACTGAATTATCCGACGGTGGAAGTGGTGTTCATTAATGACGGCAGCCGGGATAAAACGCTGGAGATCGTGAAAAAGGAATTCGATCTTGTGAAGACGGAACGGATGTATGTTGAGACCATTAAAACCAAACCGGTGCGCGGCATTTATGTTTCCAGAAAATCGCAGTATAAAAATCTGATTGTGGTGGACAAGCAGAACGGCGGCAAAGCGGATGCGCTGAACGTCGGTCTGAATGTTTCCCGATACGGTTTGATCTGTGCAATCGATGCGGATTCGATTCTGGAAGATGATGCATTGCTGAAAGTGGCAAAACCGTTTCTGGATGATCACCGCGTGATCGCCGTCGGAGGGATTGTCCGCATCGCCAACGG
>CAZQSI010000140.1:0-2769 GCA_964596155.1 uncultured Chitinophagaceae bacterium | reverse complement strand
GCACATTATTTTTTAAAGTTTTTCCACATCATTGATTCCACCGGCTTGTTGGTTCGCCTGTTGTATTTCGCATTTTTCTTTTTGTTGTACATCACCTGAACATCGCCATCTACTGCAAAATAGATCAACTGACCGATCGGCATTCCGGCGTACACTTTCACCGGCTGGCGGACGGAAATTTCCAATGTCCACGTGTTGCAAAATCCAATATCCCCTTTTCCGGCAGTGGCATGAATGTCGATGCCGAGCCTACCGATGGAGCTTTTGCCTTCCAAAAACGGAACGTGTGCATGCGATTCGGTGTATTCTTCGGTTACACCCAGATACAGTTTACTGGGGACAAGAATGAGACCACCTTTTGGGATTTCAAAATGTCGGATGGTGTTATGAACCCGGGCATCCAATATTTCATCGTCATACAGTGCAAGAAATTTTCCCAGATGAACATCGTAACTGTTCGATCCAAGATATTCTCTTTTATAAGGCCTGATGATAATAGTGCCTTTCTTCATTTCCTGAAGAATTTTTTTATCTGACAAAATCATGATAGTTACCAATTAGGGTGAAGAAAAAAATCGATTTGTAAATATACACAATACCCTTTGAAAATTGAATAAATTAAATAAACCGACCCATCAGTCTGCTATGTGATAACCGTTCTTGACTGGCATTGAAAAAAGAGATACTTTTACTTCCGAAAACAGAGTAGCCCCGACCAAAGGACTCTCTCTAACAATTCTCAGAGATAAACTCCACCTTTCGAGCTTTGTTAGCTCTCAATGGCGTATTTGCATCGGTGCACATTAACAGAGTGATATGCACACGCGCGTCACCTCTTCAAAAAAACATTTTCACCAAAAATTATATTCTTAGGAGATCGTATGAAAAAATCGTTCCTCCTGGTATTGTTATTCCTTTTGCCGCTTCTTCTTGCCGCACAGTTTTCCGTCGTTTCCACTGATCCGGTGAACAATGCGAAGAATGTTTCACTTACAAAAACAATCAGCATCACGTTCAGTGAACCGCTTGATACCAACGCTCTTAATCAGAATGGTGAGAACACGTGGTTCAGCAATATTGATAGCACACTATCGTCAGGGTATAGTCCCGACGGTAAAACAACATTTGCAACTGTTTCACTTAAACCCAACACGTCATATTTCCTTGCATTTGTTTATGTGAAGGCAAAATCGGGTGCATTGATCACGGCGCCACACGTTTTTTATTTTACAACAGGTGCCGATTTCCCTCCGTACTCGGTGAGCGGGACAATCTCTTCCGGTTCGAGCGGAGTCTCCCCTGAAGGGGCTATCGTTGCGTTGTCGTCAAAAAATCTTATGGAAGATGAAGGTGATAAACAACCTCCGTTCGTAGCTTGGGCAAATGTCAACAGTAACGGAACATATACTATTCCGTATGTCGCGAATGGAACATATTGGCCGATTGCGGCCAAAGATACCGATCATGACGGAAATATCAATCCGGATAACGGAGTCGATGTCATCGGCATTGGCGACTCCATCGTCATTAACGGCACATCGGTCAGTAATATCAATATGACGTTCATCAGTTTTACACCAAAATCTTTTCATAGTGCATATCCGATTGCAGACAGTATTGCCAACGATTTGCCGTCGGACAGGGTGTTGCGCAGAATCTCCGCGTATGACATTGACACGCTTGGCAGAGCACGGTCATGGGAATTTGCATATTCCATAAATGGTAATACACAGGGGAAAATAATAAAAGTAAGAAGTGATCGGTCAGAAATTCAGATTCCAGACGAGGGATATTTTGAATGGATAAAAATGTTAAAACCAATCACAAACTACAGTACTGCAGCATCAAGCAGCACGGTGATAGCCAATGTTGAAAATGCCGGAGGAAAAGCGTTTCGTCAAAAACCACATCCGGATAGTTTGAAATTACAGATAGAACTTACGATGAGTGATCAAAAAAACGGTTGGTTCAATCAGGGAGTTGACACCAATAAGATATATTGGGCTGCCGCCTATTCGCTTATGCATCAGATTGATCGCAATAACTGGCAATGGGTTGATGGATCATTCTTTCTGTGTGATTTGACATCCGGAGTTGTTCTTAAGACGCAAACTATGGACGTACGGAATGAAGCGTCTTTACCGGCGCATTTCACGCTGTCACAAAATTATCCCAATCCGTTTAATCCCGCCACAACAATTCATTATACGCTTCCGGTATCGGGATTTACAACACTGCGTGTTTTTGATCTTCTTGGAAAGGAAGTTGCAGTTCTTGTTAACGAAAAGAAAGATGCAGGCGATTACACAGTCCGATTCGACGCATCTGCGCTGCCCAGCGGAATCTATTTCTATCAGCTACTGTCGGGAAATTATTTTGAATCGAAAAAGATGGTATTAATGAAATAAAGGAAGGAAAAAAGTATCAACAAAAAAGCCGCCTATTGAGCGGCTTTTTTGTTTTTAAGGATGAAATAATACATTGTCTGTCCAATAATTGCAGCCCACTGTATGATAAAGATTGTCCAAACTCCGAACGATGTTTCTTCAATGTTCAGCGTTGTCAAATAATAAGAAAAAATGATTAACGTTAACGCCATCACGATTCGCATAAACAGGAGGGTGTTTCGTTGAGCGAGACGCTCCGGTTCAAAAAATGCGATAAAGGCCGCAGACATCGCCGAGATGATAATCGGCAGCGCATATTTTTGAGCAAGCATAAACGCCGGAAGATATTTTTTTTCAAAAAGGACGAAGGATGTTGTCAGCA
>CAZQSI010000139.1:0-2925 GCA_964596155.1 uncultured Chitinophagaceae bacterium | reverse complement strand
ACGTCCGCACCGGATCAAACCGGCACCGCAGAAGGATGCTCCTCGAAGAGTGGTACCGCAGTCAGTTAAAGAGCATTGTGCCTGAGATTATCCATCGGTATGAGCCGTTGATGAATCTGTCCGTCTCGGACTGGAGAATCAAAAAAATGAAGACGAAGTGGGGAACATGCAATATCAGCGAAAAACGGATTTGGATTAATCTGGAATTGGCACGGAAACCCGTCAATGAAATAACAGAAGTGGTTGTGCATGAAATGGTGCACTTGCTGGAACGGAAACATACAAAACGGTTTTATGAGTTATTGGAATATTACCTGAAAAAGGGGAATGAGGTGTGACGGTAATTCCACTGAATACTTCCTTCATATCAAACATTTGTTCGTAGTGATAATAATTATGCTCACTACACGGAAGCATGAGCGCGTGACATTAATCGATGAACTTCGTTCACCTATTGACGCTCGCTTCAATTTTTAGTACTCTGATGTACCGACCGCAGGAAAATCCTTCTTTCACAAAAAAATCTAAAACGAAATGATAACTATAGGAAACACGCCTCTGATAAAACTGGAACGGATGACGGACGAAAAAAGTGCAGACATTTTCGTCAAATTCGAAGGAGCGAATCCGACCGGCAGCATGAAGGACAGGATGGCTCTTTCAATGATTGAAGGGGCAGAAAAACGAGGTGAGTTGAAACCGGGAGCGTCAGTGGTGGAATATACGGGAGGAAGCACCGGCAGTTCGCTCGCAATGGTCTGTGCCACCAAAGGATACCACGCTCATTTTGTCTCTTCGGATGCATTTGCGCAGGAAAAACTGCTCACCATGAGGGCGTTCGGTGCTACACTGGAACTTATCCCAAGCGAGAACGGTGCGATAACGGCAAAACTGATTGCATCAATGATCGAGCGGGCGCGGGAACTGAGCAAACAGCCGGGCAGTTTCTGGACCGATCAATTCAACAACGCCGACAACAGAAATGCATATCATCAGATGGCGAAGGAAATTATCAGAATCCTCGGTACGGAGATTGACGAGTTTATCATGGGTGTTGGCACAGGAGGATGTTTTTCCGGCAATGCCGAAGAGTTAAAAAAGGAAATTCCCGATATCCGCTGTATCGCCATCGAACCGTTTCATGTCCGCGGACTCTCCGGGGGCGATGTTTCGGGTAAGCACAAACTGGAAGGGATCGGTTCCGGATTTGTGCCGAAGATCTGCCGGCTTGATCTTGCCGATGAGATTGTCCCTGTAAAAGACGAAGATGCAATCGAAACGGCACGGATGCTTGCGAAGACCGAAGGAATCTTCGGAGGCACAACATCCGGCGCGAATGTCTGGGCGGCGATACAGCGCGCAAAAATTCTCGGGCCGGGAAAAAAAATCGTTACCGTTATCTGCGATTCCGGTTTGAAGTATCTGAACGGAGAGTTGTACAAGCAGCAGTAATAGATACCCACGATTGAAGAGGGAGGAAGTGATGAAACGATCAGTCTTCTTTTTATCCATCTCTGCATTGATGCTTTGTTCATCCGGCTGCATGACCGTCCATCTCTCTGCCGATGGATATGACAAGCAGGCGTCGCTCACCATTTCCGATAAAAAATATACGGTTGTCAAACATTTCCGGCATGAAGTGAAAGCATGGTACGGGTTGTTCAATCTTGTGCCGCTGTCGACTCCCGATGTCGGAGAGATTTTGCGGCATGAGACTGCCGGCGCACAGGGAGATGCGGTCTGTAATCTGACGGTTCGGGGTGAAATATCGGTCACCGATGTTCTGCTTCCTGTTGCTGCGGGATTGCTCGGCTCGTCCGTCATTAAAGAACGGGGCATCTTCGCGCTGTTTCTTGTCGGATCACGAACATACATCATTGAAGGTGATGTGATAAAATATATTGACTACTGAAGAACGTTTTATACAGAGTCCGACAATTCCTTCCGAATTTTCCGCGCTTCCTCCGGTCCATATACAGGGTGACTCGTTATGCTGCTTTGAAACCATTCCATTCTTCCCGCAGATTAGTCCGCATCATTTAAAATAATTTTTTTACAAAAAGTACTTGACAAACGTGTTTCATTACTGTAAATTTATACAGTGTAAATTCATACAGTATTTGGACGGTCATGGAACACGGAACACTTACAGCGCGGCAGGAGGAGATTTACCGGGCGATCTGCGATTCGTTCAGCGAACGGGGACTTCCGCCGACGCTGCAGGAAATTGCCTCCAGATTCGGTTTTAACGTGAATGCCGCCAAGGATCATATCCTCACGCTGGTGAAGAAGGGTTACATTCGCTATACGCCGAACATTTCCCGCGGTATCGAACTGGTGCGGAAAAAACCGTCGGGAATTCCCGTCTACGGCTTCGTCCCCGCCGGTCATCCGTTCATGTCCCAGGAAAATCTTGCCGAGACGTTCGTGAATGTGGAGCAGTACCTCACCGCATCGGCGGATATCTTCGGCGTTTATGTGAAGGGCGACAGCATGATTGACGCGGAGATCGGCACCGGCGATCTGCTCTTTGTCGATCCAAAGCAGGAGGCGAAGAACGGCAGAATCGTGGTTGCGCTGGTGGAGGGAGAGCCGACGGTGAAATGGTTTGAGCGGAACGGCACGGCGATCCGTCTTCTTCCCGCGAATAAGAAATACAAGCCGATTGAGATTGACCGGCATGATGAGAATTTTAAGATTGTCGGGGTGGTGGTTGGAATGATCCGCGCGCTGGACAAGAAGCGGATCGACGGAATGCGGAATTCACGACTGATCCGCAATTAAATTTCTGTCCGGGTCACCCTTCGATGCGCTCGCATTGTGGTGATGCGGGCTCGCTTACTCAGGGTGAGCGGGATTTTTTAGAAGGTTAGGAACGTCGTTCATCCTGAGCAAGTCCCGGCGTTTTTTGCCGGGACGCGTCGA
>CAZQSI010000138.1:1559-3131 GCA_964596155.1 uncultured Chitinophagaceae bacterium | reverse complement strand
ATCGGAAATCCCCGACATCGCCTTGAATTGCTCCGGCGCTTCGCGATATTGCTCGGTATGGAATCCCTTCACGTTCCAGCAGCTTTTTCGTGTAATATCCGTCCTGACCATTCGATCCAAAAATTATTGCTTTGATGGCAATCTCCAATATGCAGATGTTAGATAATCTCGATTTCGGGAAGAGGAAAGATAAATTTTCCGCCTTGCGCCAGATATTCTTTTTCCCGCATCAGGATGCTGTCTTTAAAATGCCACGGCAGAACGAGAAAATAGTCCGGTTTCATGGCTTTTGCTTCCACTTCAGAGATGATCGGGATGTGCGTTCCCGGAGTTAGCGAACCGAATTTGTCTTTGTTGACCTCCGCAATGTATGGGATGTGTTTAGAGGTAAATCCGCAGAATTGCAACAACACATTCCCTTTCGTGCTTGCTCCGTATCCGATAATTTTTTTCCCGTCCGCAACAAGCGCTTCAATAAGTTTCGTTAAATTTTTTCTATGCCGAAATACTCGTTCTTCAAACTCTCTGTACGGCTTCGGATTATCAAGTCCCATATCCTCTTCCTGCTGAAGGAGCCAACGGATAATCGGTTCGTTGATTCGATAGGAAGCATTTTTTTTGCATGCCGTAACGGCAAAGCTGCCACCGTTTATTGCATTCATCTGAACATCCATCACGTTCATCCCGCACTGCTCTAAGATATTTTTTACGACTTTTAGCGAGTAAAACTCCAAATGTTCATGGCATATTGTGTCATAACTGTTCGTACGAAGCATGCTGGGCATATAACTTTGTTCAAAATGCCAGATGCCGTCATCAGCAAGACAGGATTCAATATCGCGGACAAAATCCATCGGCGACTCGAGATCGTAAAACATCGCTATGGACGTAATTATTTTTGCCTTGTCGGCAGGAAAATGTTTTTTAAAGAGTGATGCCGAAAAGAAATCGGGAATCAGCGTAATGGAGTCTCCGTAATACTCTTTGAATTTCACTCCGGTGGGATCGATACCGACTTTCCGGTGTTTTCCAGAATATGCTTTCAGTGATGTAGCATCGTTGCTCCCGATATCGATCACAAGATCGGAAGCATTCAGTTGCACCAGCCGTTCCAGCGTTCTGATTTTTTGTTCTAAATGCTGTACCATTGACGCATTTAATCCGGAACGATATCCGTAATTTTCCCCGTACATTTCATCAAGGCTGTATGATTGCTTCATCTGCAGCAAACCGCTTTCCGGACACCAGACAAGATCGAGCGGACCTTTCGTCACTTTTTCACCGGTGCTTTTCGGAAACACACCCGTAAGATATTGTTCTCCAAGCGACAGCACGGTGATCAGATTCGTACTTTGGCTGATTCTGCATTTTTTTATCTCTGAATACATACGATATAGTTCCTTTTATATGAAATTTTCAATACTTGGCAATGTTCGTCTGCAGCATTGCGGACACATTATCCCGCAGATGAGACGGTGCAACGGGCAAAGAGGCGAAAATGATACTTGGGCCGAATTACTCCTGCTTTTGTCAGCACTTTTCCGAACATCCGCAGAGGCCAGAATCCGAACA
>CAZQSI010000138.1:0-1459 GCA_964596155.1 uncultured Chitinophagaceae bacterium | reverse complement strand
ACATGCTCAATCACTTCAAAGCAAATAACCGTGTCGAACGATTTATCAGGAAGAGGCACCGTCCCGTCAATTACGACAGCGCCAATCCCCCGTTCTTTTGTTCGTTGCACATAGGACGGATTTACATCTGCTCCCTGAACATTGTATCCGGCTTGCTTCAGCATTACGGAATAATTTCCAGTCGCACAGCCGAGATCCAATATTGATTTCCCCGCATATCGTTTCACAAAACGGATCAACTGCGCCGCAACCGCATCATCCGGCATGGTATGATACATCGTTGTGGTATCTCTGAACACTTTCTGCCGGATTTCCGAGCCAATCATGCCAGGGTCGCTTTCTTTAATGAGTAAAGAAGACTGACACCTTTCAGCGAACCGGTTGCCGCAGCGTAACGAACAAATAAAATCGGGGAAAGAATCATTCTGGCATATCGACCGAAATATTGTTCGTAATACAGTAGAATGTTTTGGTACATCACGAGCCGAATTTCCGGCGATGCCTGTTTGGTGCTTTGGCTTCCATGATGAATGACTGTTGCATCCGGCGTGAAGAGAATTTTCCAGCCGTTTTGCTTAATTCTCTGACACAAGTCGACGTCGTTGTATAAAATCGAAAACCGTTCGTCAAAAATAAAATCTGACAGCGCCGTTCGTTTTATCATAACAGCCGTCGCGTCGGGTTGATCAACCTCTCTTTGAACGTCATGTTTAAAATCCCACATCAGATACTCTCTATTGAGCATATGCAGGGAACAATACATTGCGACAGCATCGCCAACCGTAGGAAATTTTTTACATGAATACTGCAATGATCCGTCCGGCGATAACAGCCGGGAAGAAACTATACCGACATCCGGACGTGACGCCAGAACATTGGCCATTGTCTGGATTGTACCTTCAATCACTTCCGTATCGCTGCCCAATAACAGAACAAATTCTCCTTTTGATGCGGCAAATCCGATGTTGTTACCCTGTGCGTATCCTGTATTAACGCTATTTTTGATCAGCTGAACTGCAGGGAATTCATCCCTCACCATTTCCGCTGATCCGTCGTGCGAAGCATTATCAACCACGATCGTCTCAAACGGCATTGACGGCGGAAAACGGTAAATCGACTGCAGAGATGAGCGGAGGAGATCCCGGGTATTCCATGATGTGATGATGATGGAAAGCTTCATGGGTTACAGTTTCAGCTCCTTCATGACCGTTCCGAGATCCTTATCACCCCTTCCGGAAAGGTTCACAACAATGATTTGGTCCGAACGCATTGTGCTGCTGAGCGTAACGGCAAACGACACTGCATGAGCGGATTCAAGTGCGGGAATAATTCCTTCGGATTGTGACAGCATCTGAAGCGCTGCGAGTGCTTCCGTATCCGTTACGGATACATAGGAAACATATTTGTGATCCTTCAGGTAACAATGTTCTGGACCGACTCCCGGGTAATCCAAACCTGC
>CAZQSI010000137.1:0-3200 GCA_964596155.1 uncultured Chitinophagaceae bacterium | reverse complement strand
TCTGACGATGATAGCCGGGCAGGAGCGCTTCTATTATACGGGTGTGAAATCCGGCGGAGAATGGAGTATCGGATTTGCCTCTAAAAAATGAGTGAACATTGTTTCACCAATACAAAAAAACCTTGATCGGGATGATCAAGGTTTTTTTATTTGAAATGAGTACAGGAACATCTCCGTCACCGATTTGCATTAAAATAACTGAACGTGCCGAAAGCCCGAAGCGCCTGTGACTGCGCATGCACCGTTCCAATCTCATCAACGCCGTATCCATCCTCGCCGCCGTGAGGGTTCCAGCCGTTCCTGATTGCGTGATCGTACACTCTGTGCAGTTTTACCGTTGCCAGGCTATGGTTGTTTGTCCAGACATGTTCAAGCATCCGTTCGATCTTTTCGGGAATGTCTGCCAGTTCCTCAGGAGCGATTTCGTACGCATCAAGTAAAAAGTGGACAAAGGCGCCGTTTCCGTCCATCCGCAGCTGATAATAATCTTCGGGATGAACCCAATTGTTTTTAGGATCAAGAATATGTTTTGCCGAAGCAACGGCGATGGTTTTGTATTTGGCATCTTCCGTGGCTTCATATAATGCTGCGAGCACGGACAAATAACTGGCGGATTCCCACGGAAGCTGTTTGCCGAAAGCTGCCGGTCCCCCTTTGCCGTGCCAGATGCCGTTGCCGGTGTAAAACGTTTGTTCGATTCCGGGAATACGGCCGTCGCCGTTCCATGCAATTAAAGCATCTTCAAGAAACCGTCGGTCCCCCGTTGCCTTGAAAAGTTTGCATGCGACCGTCACCAGTTGATTCATATTACTGTTGGTGATGATCGCTTCGTTTACATTCCAATGCGGTGGATAATTGTACCAGCTCCAGAATCCTTCATGATTGGAAAATCGTCCTTCCTTCCGGGCTTCAAGATACCGCTGTTTCGCATCCTCCACCCAGGCGGCGTGCACTTTGCCGGAAAATTCCCACCAATAGAGTTCCGCAAGGCAGATCCAGGCGCGGTCGTCAACCCAGGTGCCGTTGAACATTCGCTTCAGATCGAATTGATAGAGATAGCGATTCAGCAGTGTTGAATCATTGGTTGCCTTAAATAAGTACGCATCGCCGATTGCACCGTTGGCGCCTTCCCATCCGGCAGTATAGACGGGATAAAACCGCTGACCGATCAACCGAGTCCGTTCGATCCACTTGTCCGCCTGCACGGTTGCCGCAGTATCGGCTGCCGATTCCGTTTCAGCATCGTTCTGCCGGGTTGTGCATGCAGGCAGGAACAACAGAAGGATGAAATAATAAACATGCATTGATGTTACCTTCATGAAAAACGGGATGATGGAGAGACTCAAAAAATATTATTTACCGTATTTCAAAATTCCGTCGATCGTATTCTGCGACACCGAATGATATCCCGGACGGGCCATGGCATATACTTCAAGCGCCCAGGCCTTGCCGGATTCGCTTTTCGCCAGTTCTTCATACAGCGGTTTGATTAATTTTCTCCGTCCGATATTTATCAGAAATTTCTTTATCGCGCCGTACGCTGTTTCATACTGTGAAGCAATGCACCTCTTGAACCATTCGCTGTTGATTTCCGCGTTTCCGGAGCGGGTGAAGTTGAATGCGTAATCCAGTTCAATAATCTTCTCCAGCGTCAGAGAGTCAGGCAATGTGCGGAGAAAATAGAGCCAATGATGCGTCGTCCAATCGTTCGTCGTTAATTGTGATGCTTGTGTGCCGCGGAGAAATACATCGACCTGTTCGGATACATTCACGAATTCTTCCGATATCGGCACCGGACAATTCTTCGGAAGTCCTGTGCCGTTGATCCATTCGTCGATCCCCAGCGTAGACGCAAGAGAGCTGTTTTTTTTCAGAGAAAATTCCTTTTCCATCCGCATCAGAAACCCGGCGGTGGTCATCGACGTGAATGCGTTATCGTTGAAATACCGCCGCAAAAAATCATCCCAGCGGTCTCGTCCGAAGGTTTCTTCGCAGAGGCGCAAAAAGAAATATCCTTTGTCGTACGCAATATCCGTAACACCGTCGTCCGGATCGCGTCCCGTAAGATCCAATTTAAGCCTGGTGTCGGGGTTGTCATTTCCCATGGTCGCGATCGTACTTTTCAGATCTTTCAAAGAAAGCGCAGCGAGCATTTCCGAATATGTTCGTCCGTATACTTTTTCCATGATCCGCTGTTCGAAATACACAGTGAAACCTTCGTTCAGCCAAAAGTCGTTCCATGTGGCATTGGTGACAAGATTTCCCGACCAGGAATGGGCAAGCTCGTGAGCAACGAGCGAAACGAGCGACCTGTCTCCGGCGATGATCGTCGGTGTGGCAAATGTCAGGCGGGGATTTTCCATTCCCCCGAACGGAAAACTGGGAGGAAGCACAAGCAGGTCATACCGTTCCCACCGATATTCGCCGTACATTGTTTCGGCAGCATCGATCATCGACTCGATATCGGCAAATTCGTACGCAGCGCTGTTTAAGATGCCGGCTTCTGCATACACTCCGCTACGCTTTCCGATCTGCCGGAATTCCAGATCACCCACGGCAAGCGCCAGAAGATAGGAAGGAATCGGCTGTTTCATTTCGAAACGGTACACTCCATCGTCCGAGCGCGACTGAGGATTTGAAGCGCTCATGAGCGCAAGAACTCCGCCGGTTGTTCTGATGGTGGCAGAGTAGGTCATTCGCACTCCCGGTCCGTCCATACAAGGAACCCACGATCGGGCGAGAATCGCCTGGGACTGCGTATAGAGAAACGGTTTTTCTTTCCCGGCAGTTTGTGACGGTTCCAGCCATTGCAATGCTCCGGCGTCGGGCGACGTCGAATAGTGGATGGTGACGTATTTCGTTTTCGGTGTGATGGAAATAGTTAACGGAGCACCGAAAATCGGGATCTCATTTCCAAGAAAATATTTTGCCGGTGATTCATTTTCATCCAGCGTGATTTTTTCAATTAACAGTCCGCGGGTGTCAACAGTCAGCGATGTTGTTCTTTTAATATGGTGAAGATACAATATTGCCTTTCCTGTCAATGTTTTGGACTCGAAGAGGACGGAAAGGTCGAGTGAAAGGTGACGAATTCGCACTTCGTCCGAATTCGCGTATGAATGCGGATCCGGTGCGGACTGTTGTTTCTGGGCATTCATCGAAATACCTGAAATGGAGAGGAAAATCAACAATTGAATCAA
>CAZQSI010000136.1:0-3341 GCA_964596155.1 uncultured Chitinophagaceae bacterium | reverse complement strand
TCTTCGGCGTACGCTTTTTTTGTTTGGACGGCGAGGATTTTTTCCGCTTCGATTGTTTCGACTTTGTTGCCATGAGACGTTCCTTTCGATTCATGTCGCGTCAGAGAAACCGCATCGCAGCGCCGTTCGCACCGTGTGCAGTGTGAAGCCAAAAACATTTACCGATGATCAATCAGATAATTTTTATACCAGCTTAAATCATGGAAGAGCTGCATCAGGTTTTGCATCGTCAGCGTATTCATCTCAAGATATTCGCTTGAAAAATGAGCGCGCGTCATTGCATCGGCATGCTGCAGCAGCTGCGTCAGAATTTCCTGAGACTTTTTCACCTGTCCGGAGAATTCCTCTGAAATTTTTTCATATCCATTGCCGTCGCGGCCGATCCTCTGCATCAGATCGAACGACTTGTTGATGAATTTGGAAGAGAAAGCAAGATCGTTCAGTTGTTCTTCCAATGCATGCTGCCGGGCGATTTCAATGAGCGCTCCGAGATCCAATGCGCGGCGGAGCGGTTTTCCTGCAGATGTGCCGATTTCGGATAAAAGATTCTTTGTTTCCTGGCTTAAAGTCATAAAGTGTGGGCTAATATAGATGAAGAGGTAACGAGATGCAATGAAAAATCAGGGAGGGTGAATCAAACGGAAATCAGGAAATCCGGTTCGAATGAAAGATTTTGGAGTAATTGGACATTTTCCGGCGAAATTCGGGAGTTTCGGAAGAAAAATAATTGTGTGGTACAGTTATAGCATCGAGTTGACGGTAGCTAGCACCATCTCGACCGAAATATCTGTCATGCATCGGAAATGTCCTTTCGGACAATGGCTTTTCCCGATGTGCGTGCAGGGGCGGCACTCCAGATCGTTGATTTGGACGGCGGCGGATTCGGTGCCGTACGGAAAAAAGCCGAACTCCTTTACAGTGGAACCGAAAATGGCAACGATTTTTTTCTGCTTTGCGGCAGCCAGATGCATCAGTCCGCTGTCGTTCGTCACCACCACATCACAGAATTCGAGCGCTGCGGCAGATTCGAGCAGCGAAAATTCTCCCGCATAATTGGTGACGGACTGTTCAGACACTCTCCGTGCGACTTCGGAGCGGACAAATTCGCAGTCCTCTTTCTCTTCCGCTCCTCCGAAGAGAAGAATTTTCGCTTTATGATCCTCTGCGGCGCGGACCGCCGTCTCGGCAAATTTTTCTCTCTGCCATCGTTTTGTAAAATGTTTCGAACCGGGACAGATGCCGATCACTTTTTCAAACTGATGCAATCGGAGCGCTCCCATTTTTCCGGAGATCTCAAACAAGGTTGAATCGGGAATGAAAATTTCAAGACCTTTATTGTCATTCACAATACCGTACTTCTTTACCGTTTCAATGTACCGTTCCGCCACCGTGAGCGCGTCGGTATACGCATTTCGTTTTAAGTTGACCAGAAGCCACCGCTCAAGCTGCCGTTTATCCACCACCGTGACATCGTTCGCCTGACATGCGGTGCGCAACACTTTGGTTCTGATGCTGTCATGAATATCCACAACACAATCATACTTTTCCTTCCGGAGTTGCAGGGCGAGCTGCTGGAGTCCCCTGTATCCCGTTTTGACGTCGTACTCATGGACGAAAGAGAGATGGTGGCTGTACCGGACAAGCTCCGCGTACTCTTTCCGGACGACAAAATCGATCCGTGCGTCGTTTCCGACCGCTGTTCGCAGCACTCTCAGCAGCGGCGACGAAAGGACGATGTCCCCTATGGAACTTAAACGGAGAACTAATGTTCTATCTGGTAATGCGGCGGTTTTGGGCTGTTGCATGGTGTAAAAGTACGGTATCATTGCACCAAATCCAAGAAATTGATTTTCGCACGGCGCGAAAGTATATTGAATCAATAAAGAAATTATCAAGGATGATCACATGACCAAACCGGCAACACTCGGAGAATTAAAGAACAGCGGATATGAAGTCCTCTCCGTCAAGGAAGAGATTCGCAACAATCTGATTAAAAAGCTCCGGAACAACGAACAGCTCTTTCCCGGCATCGTCGGGTATGAAACGACGGTCATTCCGGCGCTGGTTAATGCGATTCTCGCAAAGCATGACATCATCCTGCTCGGTCTGCGCGGACAGGCGAAGACGCGGATCATCCGGCAGCTCCCCTCGCTGCTCGACGAGATGATTCCGGTGATCAAAGGGAGTGAGATCAACGACAATCCGTTCTCGCCCGTCAGTAAATTCGGCGCGGATCAAATCGCTCAATTTGGCGACGAAACGGCGATCGAATGGATCCGCCGCGATCAGCGCTTCAGCGAAAAACTGGCGACGCCCGACGTGACGATTGCCGATCTGATCGGTGATATTGATCCGATCAAAGCGGCAACGCAGCGGCTTCACTATTCGCACGAAGGCGCGATTCATTTCGGATTGATTCCAAGAAGCAACCGGGGCATTTTTGCGATCAACGAACTTCCCGATCTCCAGCCCCGCATTCAGGTCGGACTCTTTAACATTCTTGAAGAGAAAGATGTGCAGATCCGCGGATTCAATATCCGGATTCCGCTCGATGTTTTCCTCGTCTTCACCGCCAATCCAGAAGATTATACGAACCGCGGCAGCATCATCACACCGTTAAAGGACAGGATCGATTCGCAGATCCTGACGCATTATCCCCGCACGTTGGAAGATGCAATCGAAATTACCGAACAGGAAGCATGGGTGGAGCGCAACGGCATGCAGCTGCACATGCCCTATTACTTTAAGGAGATCATCGAGAATATCGCCTTTGAAGCGAGGAAGAGCGAATTTGTCGATCAGAAATCGGGCGTCAGCGCGCGATTGACGATTGCTGCGATGGAAAACCTTGTCAGCAACGCTGAGCGCCGCGCAATTCTCCTCAACGAACAGCATATCGTTCCCCGCATGTGCGACCTTCCCCACGTACTTCCCGGCATTTCGGGGAAAGTGGAACTTGTGTTCGAAGGAGAGCAGGAAGGTGCGCAGAAAGTGGGAAAAGCACTCATCGGAAAAGCGACGCGTTCGGTCTTCCGGAATTATTTTCCCGATCCGCTGCAAAAGCAAAAACGCCGGACCGAAACGCAGGAGGTGAAAGACACGAGCGAATATGCAGCCATCGTCAACTGGTTTGAAAACGGCAATGCCGTTCAGGTTGCGGACGACATGCCGTTCAACGCATTTTTCGCCGAGCTGAACAGAATTCCGACACTCTGTGACATTACGAAAAAATATTTTAAGCTCGATGCTAGCGAACAGTACGGACTCGCGTCGGCAATGGAATTCGTGCTCGACGGTCTTCATCAAAATTCAAAGATCGCCAAGGAAGAAGTAGACCACGT
>CAZQSI010000135.1:1880-3360 GCA_964596155.1 uncultured Chitinophagaceae bacterium | reverse complement strand
TGGTCATAAAATACTTTCCGGGCTTTATGCGGTTGATGACAGTCCACGCACGCGGGAAGAATGTTCGCCTCTTTTTCCCACAACTCCCCTTTTATCACCTTTCGATGGACCGCTTCAATCTGCGTATGGCATTGTGCGCAGGTTGCCGCAATATTTTTTCTGTGGATGGAAGATTTCGGATCCGTGTGCGGCCGTATCAAATGCGATGTGTGACAGGAAGCGCATGTCGCTGCCACCGACAAACCTTTTTTCAGCAATCCTTCCCCGTGAATGCTTTCCGTGTAATTCTCGATGATATGATCTTGCGTCACTGCCTGCCGGCGGGAAACCGGAGAGCCTTCTTTATGACATTTTCCGCATGTATACGGAACATTAAATGGAGCAGTAGTCGATGTTGGATTTGACGCGGGAAGGATTTCATGCTTTGTGTGACAATCATAACATCGGGGAGCGAGCGGATCATTTCGTTTTGCCCGCTCGCCGTGTCTGCACTGATCGTACAAATCCTGTTCTGACTGATGGCACGTGCCGCACTGCACCGGCGTGATTTTTTCTTTATGCGGAAGGTCGTACGGCGCAAATCCTTCGTGGCACGAGACGCACGGAAGATCCTTGTGGCTTGAGCCGTTGAATTTCGGAGCATCAACGAATAATTTTATTGTTTTCCCGTTCTTCTCCTGCACCAGCGAGCGGTCTTCATGACAGGCGAGACATTCGCTGTTCTCCTGAGCCGAAAGATGCAGCACCGGAAAAGACCAGAGGATCACAATACCGACGATGATATGCTTCAATGTCAGCCGCATTATTCTTTTTGCTCTTCTTCTTTTTTCTTCTTCTCTTCTTCCTGTTTTTTAATTCTGTCGAGTTCCAACGGATGCTCTTCGAGCATTTCCAGTTCGGTGATGGTCCCTTTGATCCATGCCAGATTCATCGGATAGACTTCGGGATTAAAGATCACAAAATAGATGTGCCAGACAATAATGGATAATGTCGCCAGCCATGCCTCGTAAAAATGGATTGACCGGGAAACGTCCCACCATAATTTACCGAACAAACCAAGAAATGTATTGTCGAACCAGAGGATGACGCCGGTGACAGACATGATGATGGTTCCCCAGATCAGCGCCCAGTATTCGGCCTTTTCGATGTAGCTGAATCGGTCCAGCATTGGTTTTACTTTTGACATTCCCAGATTGAACTTAGCAACGCCGATTGCATCCTTCAGATCCTGCATCTTCGGCATCAAATCCCGGATAAGTTCTTTTCCCCGCGGCACGAATATGATATAATAGATATGATAGAGACTGACCAGCACCATCACGACCGCTGCAATCCGGTGGAGCAGACTTCGAATCTCGAATACAGCTGGACTGATTGAGCGAATCGGCACCACCCAGAATGCGTCGGGATACCGAAGCATAAAGCCCGTGATGACCAGAGTAATAAAACTGATCATAAGGGAAAAATGCTGGATTCTTTC
>CAZQSI010000135.1:0-1780 GCA_964596155.1 uncultured Chitinophagaceae bacterium | reverse complement strand
TCGTTGGCGCCCGGATGGCAGCTTCCGCAGGTTTCGGCCAGTTTTGATTTATGCACCATTGAGTTCGGATCGCTCGACGGGAGAATATCATGATAGCCGTGACAGCTTGCGCAATTTGCCGCTTCCGCCTGTCCAGCCCTCACCGCCAATCCATGGTAACTATCCATAAAACTTTCGCTCCGCCGCGATGCGATTCCGAATTTTTCCGACATCTTAACGGAATTATGACACGGCGAGCATACTTCGGCAGACACATGGAGTTTGGAGACCGGAGAATTCGGATCCTTGGGCGCTAAAATTTTATGTTCTCCGTGACAGTCGGTGCAAACGGGAGATGATTCATTTCCCTTTGCACGCATGGTCCCATGGATACTTTTTTGATACGCCTTCACCTCAGACGAATGACACTTTGCGCAGGTGCTGGGGATATTGGACTTATGTACTTTTGATGCAGGATTGCTTCCCTTTTGCATTTCATGACTTCCGTGGCAATCGATGCATGTGGCCGCTTTTCCGTTCCCCTGTTCCAATGCAATTCCATGCACGCTTTCTTCATATCCCATCACGAATTTTGATGTGGATCCTGTCGATGCATCCTGTTTGCTGTGGCACGAAATGCACATTTTTTCCTGCAGCTGCTTCATTGCAGCGGTGTCCTTTCTTGCTCCGTTTGTCGGCATCAATACGGAATGGCACTGCAGACAATTCGGCGCATTCGGATCGTTTGCCGCCAGCGACATCCCATGTTCGGATTTCAAGAACGTTGTTTTTATTTCGGAATGACACGTTCCGCATGAGTTTACAACATTGCTTTTGTGAAATTTAGATCCTTCGGCTTTCGGCGATTCAACATTGTGTGTGCCATGACATTGTTTGCACATTTTGCTTTCGTCGGATCCGGCAGCGAGAACGGTTTTATGAAACGCATGTTTCGGAAGATCTTTTTGATGACATGTCGTGCATTGGACCGGTTTGATATTTTCCTTGTGCGGAAAATTGTTCGGATCAAAGTTTGTGTGACAGGCAGTGCAACTAAATTTTTTATGAGGTGATTTAAGGAGGTGACTATCATCAACAAACAGGCTGATCGTCTTCCCATTTTTTTCCATTGTCAGAGAATTGTCGGAGTGGCAGGCGAGACAATCTTCCTTCGTTTGGGCGTGGGAGAGAAGCGTGAAAATGATCAGCAGCGGAAGGAACCGTGACAGCATCGTAAATCCTTTATTTTCGCAATGATAACCTAAAATTCCCTAATAATACACTATAATACGAGGCAAAGAGTGTGCCGTCTCTATTTGATTAAAAATTCATCATTTTCGGTGTATATATTTTCAATTTTGATTAAAATTCCTCAATAATTTTCAGTAATGAGATAAAAAGCAATGTTTTCAGCAGGGAACAGGGATGAAAAAGTTCAAAAAAAAAGCATTCTTTTGAAAGAATGCTTTTTTTGTACACTCGTCGGGAGTTGAACCCGAAACCTTCGGCTTCGGAGGCCGACGCTCTATCCAATTGAGCTACGAGTGCATGAGTAAAGAGAAAACTAATGTAATTGAAAAATTTTGAAATTTATTAATTGTGGAATTGTGTGCCTTTTTTCCCTTCCGATATTAAACTGACCTGTTCAATTATTCATTTTCACAATTAACCAATTATCCAATTCTTGTACACCCGGAGGGACTTGAACCCCCAACCCTCAGATTCGAAGTCTGATGCTCTATCCAGTTGAGCTACGGGTGCGAATGATTTGAAATAAATGGGAAATTTTGAAATCTACTAA
>CAZQSI010000134.1:0-3393 GCA_964596155.1 uncultured Chitinophagaceae bacterium | reverse complement strand
CATCGTAAAGGATGCGGATGATGAAAAAACGTACTCCGTCATTTATGTTGATTGCCGCTGCTATGTTTACGACGGCTATCAACTGCCATTACTCCGACCGCGGAAGATTCACCACAGAACCAGAATTTACCAACCTCGCCCGGACTGTTTCCGGCACCGACCTTCATTCCAAAATGGATCCTCCGGTAACACTGCGGTTTGATTCATCGCTTCGTTTTCTCGGAGGTCAGAAATTTATTTTGTATGGGATGGCAGAAACAGAACAATATTTTTTTGCAGCAACCGGCGATTCAAACCGGCTGACCAGACTCTTTTGGATCCAGTTCGAATCATACCTGCCCGATAAAAGCGGATCATATGATTACGATGATTCACCGTTGCGGGTGACATTGGGTGATTATATGTTTTTTACCGATACGGATATCGTTGAGTTCGATCCGTACAAGAAACGGGCAGCGGGTACAGACGGAGCAATGGTCCGCAGGTTTCTTGCAGAAAAAGGTATGACGCTGCCGCTCAATTGGGCGTACGCCCGCATGGTGTATCTGACGAATGAAACGAAGAGGAAGGAATTAATGATTATTGTTATCGATGATCTGACGCTGCAGGGTGTCTCCGCTTCCGAAGTCCTCGCTGAGGGTCCCGATTCACCCCTGCGGCGTGAAGTGACGGAAGCGCATCTGGAAAAGATCCGTCGCAGCTTGACGGTTCTTCCGTTTAATGATTGAATATGATGGGTTCTGAATCAATGAAAATTCCTTTCAAAAATATTTTTCGCTCATTAGGAATCTCTGTATTGACAATACCGTTGTTGATGACAGCAACGATGCTCAGCACTCGTTCGGTGTATGCAATAGACCGCGAATCACTTTCCTCTTATCTCGACGACATCCGCATTTCGATGGATTTACCCGGCGTCCACGCCGCCGTGCGAATGCCGGATGGCAGCATCATACGCTCCTCTTCGGGATTGGCGGACGTCGAAGCGAACATTCCGCTCGATGACACGATTGGTATGCCCGGCGGCAGTACGGGCAAATCGTTTGTTGCGGCATTAACAATGCTGATGGTGGAAGATGGAATCATTTCGCTTGATGATCATGCGTCAAGGTGGCTCGGTTCAACGGCATGGTACAATGAATTGCCAAATGCAGGACAAATCCGCGTTCGGCATCTCCTTTCGCACACGTCGGGAATCGAAGATTATCCGAACAGCGTCAAATTTTGGCTGTCGATGATCTGGAGAACCATCTATCACGGGTCGGCAAAATTTTCACCGGAGGAACTGATCGGTTTCGTCAGCGGCCGCGATCCGTTGTTTCCGGTTGGAGAAGGATTTCAATATACGGATGCGGGATATCTTGTTCTTGGACGCTTGATCGAGGCAGCCTCTGGGAAAAATTATTACGATGTATTGCATGAACGTATTCTTCGTCCGCACGGACTTGATCAGGTGCGTCCGGCGGACCGGTCAATTCTGACCAACATCACTCCCGGTTACAGCGGCGGCGCCAGGAATTTAAAAAACGATGGTCGAATGAAATTCGATCCTTCGTCGGAATGGACGGGAGGAGGATTGGTGACCAATCCCACAATGCTGGTCCGTTTCTATGCTTCACTTGCGGAAGGAAAAATTGTCGATGCCGATCATTTTCAGCAGATGCTCGATGCAGGATGGCACAATCCAAAAAATCCTTCCTTACGGTACGGATTTGGTTTGTTTGTGCATCACAACGGAACATCGTTCAGTCACGGAGGATTGTGGCCGGGATATCGAACGCACGTGACACATTTTGTCCGCAAAGGGATAACCATAGCCGTACAAACGAACAGGGACGGTTCTATGGATATGGAACGCATCGTATCCGGTATTGCAGCGATCGCGCTGTAGTCGGATAACAATTCCCGATATATGGTATCGCAGAAACAATCATTCCACTGTTATTGCTAAGGAGAACAAATGCATGAAAGAATCTGAAACCAATATTCACTATCTTGAGATGGTCACACCTGATGCGAAAGCCCTCTCTGAACTCTATCACCAACTCCATGGATGGGTCTTTCAACCGCTGGTACCTGAATTGGGAAATGCCTATGTTGCCTCACTTCCCGGCGGTATGCTCTTCGGTATCAGAGCTCCGATGAGCGCAGAGGAAAAACCGATATCCCGCACGTACGTTCGGATACCCGATATTGCTGATGCTGTTCAAAACGCAAAACGGAACGGCGCAAACATTCTTCTCGAAAACATGGAAATCCCCGGTCGGGGAAACATTGCAATATTTTCGCTTGGCGGTTTGGAACATGGGGTGTGGCAGATTCCCTGATCGGTTGAACAGAAGGCCGGACACACGGAGAATGTCAACTGAACGGCACTCCCGGTTAGCGTCATTATTCGTTGCAAAATCAATGATAGGTATTCATCAAATAACTCCGTTTATTCACGTTCCAAATCTTGAGGAGGCATTGCATCTCCTGTGCGATGTTCTTGAATTTGAAGTAAAATACAGAGAACCAGGATATGCCTATTGTGAACTTCAGAACTCGGGTTTGCGGATTCTGGAAGAAACCGGCCGCCATGTTTCGCCGGACGGACGCTCTCGAATGACAGTGTACGTCGATGTTTCAAATGTCGATGAACTATTCGAACGATATTCCGCCAAACTCAATGCTGTGCCGCGTCTGGCTGTTGAACCTCCGCGCGACAAACCATGGAAGCAGCGTGAGTTTATGGTAAAACTTCCCGACGGCGACTGGATTGCATTCGGAGAGGCAAGAGCGGTCAACTCAACGCCGTTGCAAAGGAACAATGATGAAACAAGAAAATAATGCCGAGCAGCTGGCGAGAATCTGGATCGAAGGATGGATTTCAGGAACGCCGGACGATCTTCCGTTGGCGGATGATTTTATTCATTCCAGTCCGTTTGGAGTCGTGGAAGGACGCGAAAAGTATCTCGCTTGGGTGAAGCCGCTGTCGGCAAAAAATGTCAACACTCTCAAAATAATAAAAACTCTCGGCAACAACTCGGAAGCAGTCATCTGGTTCGAAATGGTGACTCCGAAAGGGATGGTGCTCTGCTGCGATTGGATATCAGTAAAAGATGGAACCATCAAATCGGTACAGTCATTTTACGATGCATCGCTGCTTCGATAAGAGGATGATGGATGATGCGGAGCGACAGGAGATTCAGATGGGACACGGCGCGCAATTGGTTCATCGTTAAGAACAATAATCTTTTTCCAATTCAATACAACGCAGGGAGGGAATATGAAAAAATTTATGATTCTCCATTTTGGATTTGAAAAACCGACACCCGATATCATGAATGCGTGGAGCACATGGTTTAAATCGATCGCCGAACGGCAAATAGAGCAGGGCGGATTCAGCGGAGG
>CAZQSI010000133.1:0-3572 GCA_964596155.1 uncultured Chitinophagaceae bacterium | reverse complement strand
CCGGTGTCGCTTCACTTGCGGGTCTGGCCGTAGGACAATCATCGGAACAATTATTCCCGGATATCGTTAGCAGTGAAGCCATTTTAAAAGATGTCATTTATACGAAATATCAAACGTTGGAATATCCCAATCCCGTCAACCTTATTGAATACTGGGAAGTGGAAGAAGAAACTGAATTGGAGAGTTATGAAGTTGTGCTGGAGAAAATGCGAAAAAATATTGATGCATCGTTTGATAGAAAAACCAACATCGTAACGATAGATATAATTATGCCTGAAGCGGCAATGGCTGAGAATGTTTTGAAACGGGTTGTGATGCTGCTTGACGAATTTTTTAGAACAAAGAATATCACCAATGCAAAAGAACAAAGAGTTTGGATTGAAACACGGTTAACACAAATAGAGAGGGATCTTGCAAAAGCGGAAAACAACTTACGAGAGTTTCGAGAGAAAAATAGGGTTGTGACCTCCTCCCCTATGTTAATGATGGAACAGCAGAGACTTATTCGGGAAATAGAGATCAATACACTTATTTTTTCTGAATTAAAAAAACAATTTGAGATTGCTAAAATTGAAGAATTGAAAAATATTCCAATTGTCAATATTTTGGATAGTCCAAGGGAGCCGGCAAAAAAACATCGTCCGAGGCGTGCGATCATTGTAATTATCGCGACTTTTTTTGGTGGAATCGGTACCTGTGTTTATGCCTATTATAATAAAATGTATCGGCCCCAAATCTCTAATTTTGTGAAATCTTTGTTTCAACCGATGATTGCTGAAAATTAAATTGCCTATAATGGAAAACCTTAAAACACCGCATATCTCTGTCATTGTTGATGTGGAGAACGGCGGGCGACTTACTTCTATACGATCTCTTTCTGAACACCAAGATGAATGGATTTTCTTTGATCCTGAACGCCGGGACAAGAATTCTTTATTGATTAATTATGACGATGTATGGTGCGGAGGATTTGAAGAATTATTCCCAAATGACGCTGCTGGTGAAATTGAAGGGCGAAAATATTTAGACCATGGCGAACTGTGGCAGCGTTCGTGGACAATGGTTGCAAAAACGGAATATTCAATAAAATTACAATCCCATTGTTCCACTGTGCCGGCAATAGTAGAGAAAGAAATTATTTTGGATCCCGGTGCACCGATGATATCGATTCAATATTCAATTGTTAATACGTCGTCTGAGACGTTCCCATATCTTTTTAAACTCCATCCTGCAATGCGGATTGAAACAGGGGATGAGATCTTGATGCCAGGCGGGACGATCATTCCTGTTGATCTAGACTTTAGCACTCTCATTTCTGAAAGAGGTCCGTTTCAATGGCCACATGTTAAACGCATAGATGATACGATAGCGAATATTTCGATTATACCGGATAGGTCCAATAATCACAAAGAATTTATTTATGTAAAAGATATCCCGCAAGGTTGGTGTGGTTTACGGCGGAAAAGAACAAATGAAGAGTTCATTCTGGAGTATCCACAAGATGTATTTCCATATAATTGGTTTTTTATGGCGCTGGGGGGGTGGAGGAATTACTATACCGTTGTCATGGAGCCGTGTACAAATTATCCCAAAGATTTGGGTGCGGCTATCGCAAATGGTACCAGTGCTGTTATGATTCCAAATGAAGAACGTTCGTTTTCCGTAACAATAAAAATTCGGAAAACCGATGGACAATAAAGATTTACGCAATGTAATTGTTTCAATCATTATACGTTGTTTTAATGAAGAAAAGCATATAGGTAATTTGCTGCAAAAAATTCAACAACAGACTCTCAAACACATTGAAGTCGTTATTGTTGATTCCGGTTCTACCGATAAGACACTTGAGATCGCAAAAGAATATTCGGTTTCTATCGTCCATATTAATCCGGAAGAATTTACATTTGGATTTTCCCTCAACAAAGGTTGCGCAGCAGCTACGGGTGAATACCTGGTGATGGCCAGCGCACATGTGCTTCCGGTATCGGAAGTTTGGTTGGAGGAATTAATTAAACCTTTCCAGGATCCCCGCATAGCCCTCTCTTATGGCCGGCAGATCGGCAATCATACCACAAAATATTCTGAGCACCAGGTGTTCAGGCAACAATTTCCTGAAGAATCCAATTTCCGTCAGACTACTCCGTTTTGTAATAATGCTAATGCAGCGATCCGCCGGTCAATATGGGAGAAGCATCCGTATGATGAAATGTTGACAGGTCTCGAAGACCTTGCGATGGGAAAAAAAGTGATCGATGATGGGTATCTGCTTGCCTATAATGCTAATGCAGCAATTATTCACATCCATGAGGAATCCCCCAAAAAAATCCTGAACAGATATAAAAGGGAAGCTATTGCTTTAAAAAAGATATTTCCCGATTCACATTTAAGTCTGACGGAATTCATTTCTCTTTGGCTATCCAATGCTGTACTCGACCTTTTGCGTGCAGCAAGGGAAGGCAAACTACTTGGAAATGCTTCGGATATCCTGATGTTCCGCACAATGCAGTATTTCGGTACCTATCAGGGTATCCATAACCGTTCACCGCTTACGCATGAGATGATCATGCGATTCTACTATCCACGAAAACCTAAACGATTCCAGAAGAAATAATATGAAAAAGTTTGATACTGTTGCATTATTGCCGATGAAAGCTCATAGCGAGCGGGTGAAAGGAAAGAATTTCCGAATGCTGGGTTCAAAACCATTATTCAAATGGATCCTTGATACGCTTCTCGCCGTCAATGAAATCGATTGTGTTGTGATCAATACCGATGCCCGTCACATTTTGATAGAAAATGGACTTGCTGAATCGGACAGGGTGATGATTCGGGACCGTAAGCCGGAACTCTGTGGTGATTTCGTCAGCATGAATCTTATTTTACGGGATGATATCAGCAATGTTCCGGCCCAAACATATCTGATGACGCATACGACCAATCCGTTATTAAGCACTGAAACGGTTCGCTCTGCATTAATTGAATATTCTGCAAAGCATGCGACAGGGGATGCTGATTCGTTATTCACCGTGAACAAATTCCAAACGCGCTTTTACCGTGCTGATGCAAGTCCGGTAAATCATGATCCTGGCAATCTCATACGGACCCAAGATCTTGAGCCATGGTTCGAAGAAAATTCCAACCTCTATATTTTCTCTGCTGAAAGTTTCCATTCGACCAATGCGCGCATCGGCAAAAAACCCATTCTCTTCCTGATGTCCAAAAAGGAAGCTGTGGATATTGATGACCAGCATGATTGGGAACTGGCTGAAGCGATCATCAAAGGATTGCATTTGTAAATAGTTTCACTACCCGATTCCGTCATTCCCGCATGATTCTGGCGGGAATCTATTTAAACGAAAGAAAAGAATGCTTAAAGTTCTCGTCACCTGTCCCCCCATGTTGCGCAATATCGATAATGTCCGTTCGTTATTTGCGCAACACAACATTGAATTGCATACGCCGGATGTTGTGCAAACACTCACTGTTCAGGAATTAAAAAAAATTCTTCCAAACTACGACGGCTGGATCATCGGCGATGAGGAAGAACGCAACGGACAAGAGGACAGCGAACA
>CAZQSI010000132.1:0-3631 GCA_964596155.1 uncultured Chitinophagaceae bacterium | reverse complement strand
GTACACTTCAGCGTCAACACCGTAATTTCGGATCGAGCGCCGACACGGACCGGAGGTCCCCAATAGCCGGTCCCTTTGCTCACATACGCCCAGGTTTTTTCTCCGTACGTATTTAAACCGCGGATGAACGGCTGTCCGATCGTTGCCACCAGATTCCATGGAAAGAATTGTCCTCCGTGCGTGTGACCCATCAGCACAAGGTCAAGATCGAGATCATCCACATGCAGCAATGTACGGGGTTGATGCGCCAGCAGCACTTTTGCGGCATCGGCCGGTGCGCCAGCGAGCGCTTTCGCCGGATCGGATTTGTGTGCGGGAGAAAATCCTCCTCCTCCGTAATCGGTCACTCCGGCGAGCACGAACGAGGAACCGTTTTTCGTCACCATGCGGTGTTCGTTCATCAGCACATCGTATCCCATCTCCCGCGCATGAGCGACCCATTGATCAACTCCGGAGTAATATTCATGATTTCCGGTGACGAAAAATTTTCCGTGCGGTGCATACACCTCCGCCAGCGGCGCCAGATCGTTTTTCAGGTGAGGGACCGTCCCATCCGCCATGTCGCCGGTGAACGCGATCAGATCGGGAGAGAGCTGTTTTATTTCTTCAGCGATTGTTTCGATGAAATCCCGCTTAATAGTTAATCCTGCATGGATGTCGCTGATCTGAACGATGCGGAAACCGTCGAAAGCGGCGGGAAGTTTTTTCATCGGAATCTCGACGTTCACAATTCCCGGTTTTTTCCTCGCTTCATAGACTCCGTAAGCGGTCAATGTTCCCGCAATGCCCAAAATGCCGAGATTAGTCGTCTGCATCAGAAATTCCCGTTTCGCACTGTCGATGACCGGAGGAGCCGAGCTAAAGAAGGAAAATAATTTTTCTCCGCCCGCGCCGACAATCCAGATCACGTCGCGGAAAAATAGCGCAACGAAGACGAACGAAAGAAATCCAAGACTGACATAGCCGACCCAGGAAAACATGCCGCTCCACTTTTCTGCAAACCGGAGCAGGAAAAAGGAACTGAACGGAATGAGATACATCAGCGTCAGCACCGTCCATGCTATCTGTTTATAGGGCGATTCAAGTTTAAAAGGAATGATCAGCCGTTGTCCCATATAATAGTAACCGAGACTGAGGACGGAGATCATGATGCCGATCCAGATTAGAAATGCTGCATTCATTGACATTGGATGCCGTTTCGTTTGGTGAGGAGAGCTCATATGTTTGTTATATCAGTAAGACTGCAATATGTGTATAACATCGTTCTGCACGCTGAATGTTCCTGCCAAAAGGGAATGTTATGATTCTTTCTTCTCATGCTCGTCCCCCGGATAATATCCGCAGCGCCGCCGCCATTCTTCTTTGAACGTTTCACGCTCTTCGGGAGTCATTGCGGCAAGTTTTTCCTCCATGCGGTGTTTCCACCGGTGCGATTTCCAGCCGCCGCTCTGTCCGTGCCATCCGCGGACAAGGATGTGCGAGAGCAGCAACAGACCCATCGCCTGCCAATACGTGACCGTCGGTCCCTGGAATATTTCCGGAATGAGCCAGTTCCACAGCTGCATCACTGCGAAACCGAGCGCCGCAATCATGAGGGCGGCAACGAGAATAAATTTTACTGCTTTTCCAATCCACCACTTTTTCATTGTTGTCTCTCCTTACAAATAATAATTGTACATCGCCACGATAATATTTTACGAATCAAAATCGAATTCATCATACAGTTCTTTCAGCCGTTCCCGAAGGTAGAGCACGGCGTATCTCTTCCGCGAGAGGAGCGTATTCTGCGGTTCGCCGGTAATCTCCGCGATCTCCTTGAAACTCTTTCCTTCCAGTTCATGCATTACAAAAACGAGTTTCTGTTCTTCGGGCAGTTCGTCGAGCGCCTCCGCCAGTTCGGTCCAGACCATTGACCGTGCATAGACTCTGTCCGGATTCTGCGTCGGATCGTACAGGATATCTTCGAGATTCAGCGGAAGGGAAGGATCGTTGATGTCCCGCGGCAATGATTCAGGACGTTTTTTCCGGTACCAGTCGATCACTTTGTTCCTCGCAACGGTGAAGAGCCAGGAGGTCATTTTCTCGATCGGTTCGGTAACGCTGTAGCTGGACAGCAGCTGGTAGAAGACATCTTCCATGATATCTTCCGCATCTTCATTCGTTCGGACGCGCCGGCGGATGAAGTCGAACAGCCGTTTGCGTTCCTCGCGAAATGTCTTTTCCGCCGCTCCGCGGGGATCAGCTTGTTTCTCTAAAGCAAGTGCAGTGACCAAAGATTGTTCCGATGTATTGTCAGATGTGTTCACTGTAACAGACGTTGAAAGGTGAAGGATATTGTATCATTCCGCGTCAGAGTACGGAGATTTATGCAAACATAACAGAAAGAACCGCGATTCCTTCATTTTCGTTCCGGCGAACCGCATCATCGGCCACTGCTTGCCCCTGCAGAGGGAAAACGGTACCTTGCATCAATAATTCGAACAAATGCAAGGAGCTTCCGATGTGCGGACGGTACGTTCTTGTCGACGGAAAAATCATTTTCGCGGTTTCGGCACAGCTGCAATCGTGGCGTAACGAAGGAAAATCATTCGATATGCTGCCCAAATACGATGCGCGGCCGACCAATCTGATGCCGATTGTTGCTCAGAGGGAGCAACGTCATCAGGTGTTGTTGATGCGGTGGGGTTTGGTGCCGCATTGGAGCAAGGATGGAAAATCGCAGTTCTCCACATTCAATGCACGGTCCGAGACGCTCCGCTCCAGTAAATTATTCGCTCCCTATTTCAAAAGCGCCCGCTGTCTGATTCCGGCGGACGGATTTTTCGAATGGAAAAAATATTCGGTGACCACCGTCGTGCAGGGAAAAGAAAAAACATCCGAGAAGAAACAAAAGATGTACATCAGAATGAAGGACCGTTCTCCGTTTATGATGGCGGGATTATTTTCAGTTTGGAAAAATGCGGAAGGAGAGGAATTTCCAACCTATACCATCATCACCACTTCCTCGAACGAATTACTTGCCGATGTGCACGACCGGATGCCGGTAATTCTTCAAAAAGAGCAGTATGAAGTCTGGCTCGACAGAACCATGCATGATCTGGATTTTCTTCAGACGCTGCTCGTGCCGTTCGATCCGAAGAAAATGACGGTCTTTCCGGTGACGAATAAAAGCGAAGAGTCGCCGGAAGTGATTGAGAAAATCGAATTTGAAGTTCCCCCGCCGAACAGTCTGATGAAAGTGACTGCTCCCATCACGGCGAAGAAAAAGAAATAATTCTAGATCAGATTGACGTGAATTTAACATCCGTCATGCCAAACTCGTTTCATTGTATTGCTTGTAAGAAAAGATGCTGACATTCGTCAGCATGACGTGTTGTGACCGGTGTTAAAGAAAAAGAATAAGTGAATCGTCACCCCGAACTCGTTTCGGGGTCTTGATCATAAGAAAAGATGCTGACATTCGTCAGCATGACGTTTATTTACTTCTCGTCACCCCGAACTTTTACCCGCCGTGGCGGGTGTTTCGGCATCTTGCTCGTAAGGAAAAGCCTATAACCGCACACCAAAAACAATCCTCCACCGGAAATCGACTTCCTTATCATCAGGGCGGGACGGATCCTTGATGAATATC
>CAZQSI010000131.1:0-3678 GCA_964596155.1 uncultured Chitinophagaceae bacterium | reverse complement strand
TCTTTTCAACTGTTTTTCCGGAAACCGCTCCTTCAACATTGCCGCCGGTTTCAACAGCAAGATCAACAATGACGCTTCCCGGCTTCATCGCCGCTACCATCTCTTTTGTGACAATGACGGGTGCTTTACGCCCGAAGACCTGAGCCGTCGTAATGACGACGTCCGCCTGCGCACAATATTGTTTCATTACTTCCCGCTGTTTTTTTAATTGTTCCTCTGTTAATGCTTTTGCATATCCCTGAGCAGTCTGTCCGGTGTCGCCAAGATCCACTTCAACAAATTTTGCGCCCAGAGACAAGACATCATTTTTTGCAATCGGCCTTGTATCAAAGGCATCAACTTTTGCACCAAGTCGTTTTGCTGTAGCAATTGCTTGAAGCCCGGCTACTCCCGCACCGATTACAAATACTTTCGAAGGCTGGATGGTTCCGGCCGGCGTCATCATCATCGGAAAAATCTTTTGAAGATTATTTGCCGCCATAATCACCGCTGCATATCCCGCCAAACTAGCCTGTGAGCTCAGGGCATCCATTTTCTGCGCTCTCGTCGATCTGGGAATCATCTCCATTGAAATAGCCGAAATATTCCTCTTTGCCATTGCCGATATTAGTTTTTTCTCGTTAAAAGGATCCAGATAGCTTATGTGTATTGCCCCTTTTTTCATCTGAGGCAGTTCTTTATTCTCCGGCTTCCGAATGCGGAGAATAATGTCACCGGAAGCGATAAGTCTCTTTCTGTTTTTTTCAATTGATGCGCCCGATTTTTTATACTCCGTATCGGAAATTCCGATGGTAACTCCAAGTCCACTTTCGACGGAAATGGTTGCCCCTTTTTTTACTAATTTTTCAACCGAAGACGGCAGCATCGGAACTCGATGCTCAATGGCTGCATTTTCTTTTGGAATGACTATCTTCATACGAATACCTATTGATCGACGTGATTGATTGAAGGACTGATTGGTTTTGATTGAAATGAGCGAATATCAGGAGCGTTGTGAAATAAACGGTACATCGGTTCGGCGCCCGCATCATGCTGGGTCATGAACGGAATTGAAAGAATACGTTCAATCGTATTAAGCATGGAAGTTGTTGTATAGTGAGTGTGATCGATTGAATTTCGTTTTACAAACGGACTCACAACCAAACCTACCGTGCGGTGTGCGTCTTTATGATCTGCTCCTCCGTACGCGCTGCTTTCAAGTACGAAAATGGCGGACGTTTCCCAATATTTACTCTGAGAAATTCGTTCCACAATTTTTCCAAGCGCCCGGTCATTATCGGCAATGTATGAAACTCTCGACCGATGACGTTTGCTGTCACCGGCGGTATGATCGTTCGGCAGACGAATGATCGACAATGCCGGCAGCGAATCGCCTGATTCGTACTGGGAAAATTCTTTCATCCACATTTCCGCTCGTAACGTATCCGGATAGTACAAATCCCATCCTCTGTAAATCGGCGATGTATTGGCGGCCAATCCGGATGCTTTTGGGATAATTTCACCACGACTTGACGCCGTTTCATCGACAAACATCCCGTAATTTCTGACTCGGTGTCCGGCATTCAGCGCAGCATCCCAGAGATAACCACCTGCAGATGTTGCCATTCCATCCTGCTCGTAATCATAAACTCCCCCCCGCCTTCCATACAAGGTCGGCCAGGTTTTTTGTATGTAATCATTCGCATAACCGGAAACGGCAGCGTTGATACCATCCGGTGTAGTACGGCCGTTTGCATAAAAGTTATCCAGAAGAACAAACTCCTCCGCAAGAGCATGATGATTTGGCGTGATGTTTCTTCCATAGACAGCCAGACTGTCGACACCATTCCCGCGTTTAATGTCCCCAAAGACCTGATCATATGTTCGTAATTCTTTTATAATATAAAAGATATGTTTGATTGGAGAATGTGCTCCGAAGTCTTGAGGAATTGGGTTTGCACTATTCCACTCTTTCACATCGCGAACTCTTGTGTACGGGTTATTGTGTCGAACCTGGCTGGTGTAGCGGGAAAGTTG
Source organism: uncultured Chitinophagaceae bacterium (assembly GCA_964596155.1). GTDB lineage: Bacteria > Bacteroidota > Ignavibacteria > UBA10030 > UBA8401 > UBA8401. Next base: position 1,662 of record CAZQSI010000131.1, on the reverse strand, counting down.
CTCGTCGGTCGGATAAGGAATAAAAGAAATACTTCCGTCATTCATCACCTTGTTTTCATCAAGCGAAAGATTTGAGTATGATCGTGTTCCGTAGCCATTTGCAACGATGATCATGCTGTCCGCCGCAATCACGGCCGTGGGATACCATCCTGTTGGAATAAATCCTTTTACGGCTCTCCCGTGATCTTGATGGAGATCAACGACGGCTATCGCATTATTGTCGGCTAAAGCAACATAGAGAAGCGAATCACCGCGAAATGCCAGGGCATTTGGCGTACTTCCGATAAGGGAATTAGGACGTATCCCAATATCGATTGTTTCTTCAACCCTAAATGTAGAAAGATTAATAACGGAGATGCTGTTGTCACCGGCATTGGCTGCAAACAAATGTGTTTTCCCCGGATTCATGGCGATTGCACTAGGATGATCTCCCACGGAAATATCCAATACTTTTTTTAATTCCCCGGACTGAACCACCGAGATTTTTTTCCTTCCCCATTCGCTGACGTAAACCAGCTGCCGCACTTCGTCATAGATACATGAGTATAACGGACTGTCAAAGAGCAATGTCCGTTCAATCGTGTTTTCATAGGCATTTAATTTGAACAGCATATTTGACATTCTCGAAACGGTAAAAATAACATCACCGTCCGGCGTAATATCAATTCCCGTCGGGGAGACAAATTCCTCTGGCGCCGGTTTTCCTAGCAGGATGGAATTAATAAACCACGCAGAATCATTTTTAAATCCATACCGGTACACTTTGTTGTCATTGCCTCCGGTGACGAAAAAGTAATCGTTGTACGGTCCCCACACCGATCCCATCCAGGATTTACGAATCGGCAGCGTCTGTACGATTTTTTGTTGTTGTACATTAATCACCGAAAGAGTATGATCTCCGAATCCGCTGTTCACCGCGATGATATTTTTACGATCCGGCGATATTGACAATCCAAGCGGAAGAGAACCCAGTGGAAGTGTCATGCCCGCGGGGGTCAGATAATGACCATTCGGCAGAATATTGAACCCATTTGACGGTGCTGCAGAGCCGGAAATTGAAGGTATTGCTGAAGTGGAACAACCAAGAATGGAAAGTGAAAAAAGAAAAACAAAATATATTCTCATCGGTATCCGGAAAGAGTAAAAACTGTGATGGATGAATATAGCAATCTTCTTATCGGTGAGCAAGATGTAGAATCAAGACCGAATATTGATACTCATTCAAGTTTTAGCTAATTTATGTCAAACGACCGCCTCTTTTTTATGGAACTTGCCTGACCTGCCGGAATGTTGTTGGTTTCGGCGGGAGAATGAAGAAAAATCTTTCATGTTTCCTATCATCACCGCCGTTCATCAGCCCGATCCACTGCACAAAGAATTTGAGCAGCAAACTCTTCCTCATATGGAAATCTTGTATAATTATGCTCTCCGAATGACGGGAAATAAAGAGGATTCCAAGGATCTCCTGCAGGAAACTTTTTTGAAAGCTTTCCGGTTCTGGGATAAGTTCGAACAAGGAACGAACTTGCGGGCGTGGCTGTTTAGAATAATGAAAAATACATACATCAACATGTACCGCAAAGAGGTGAAAGAACCCGATAAAGTTGATTATGATGAAATTGAAGGGTACTACAATCTGGTGCGGGATCAGAACAGCGATGA
>CAZQSI010000130.1:0-3803 GCA_964596155.1 uncultured Chitinophagaceae bacterium | reverse complement strand
AAAAAATTCCGACCGCTCCCAAAACAAGGTGACGGTGTTTCAGTGCGTCGCTGAGTTTTCCCGCTTTTGCATGATGGTCTTCAACCGATGCGATGACCGGAAGTTTGAACTTCGCCATTGCAATGGCAAGAACGACCAGTGCGATTCCCAAACCGACGTACGGCGCCTGGACGGACGATGCTTCAATCAGATTATATGCTTCCAATTGTTCCGGTGTCAGTTTACGAAGTTCTTCCACACTGAGTACCGTCGTCGTTAAAATAAATAAACCTCCGAAATACGGAGCGATTGTTGTTCCAAGAGAATTGAACGCCTGCGTCAAATTCAATCTGCTGGAAGCCGTTTCCGGTTTTCCCAGAACTGCGACATAAGGATTTGCTGCCACCTGGAGCAGTGTGATTCCCGATGCGAGAACAAACAATGCCGTAAGAAACAGCGGGTACGATGGAACGCTGGCGGCAGGATAGAAGAGAAATGCTCCGGCGCCGGCAGTCAGCAAACCGATGACGATGCCTTTTTGATAACCGAACATGTTAATAATCTTCCCCGAAGGTATCGACATGACGAAATATGCCGTAAAGAACGTGAACTGTACGAGCATCACCTGCGTGTAACTGAGATCAAACACGGCTTTCAGATGAGGAACCAGGATATCGTTCAGACAGGTGAGAAATCCCCACATGAAAAAGAGCATTGTGACCACGGCGAGCGGAACTTTATAATTGCCGCCCTGCGATGGATCGATGTGAGCGTCGTTCGGAATAGTGACGGATGCCATAACATTCCTTCAGTTAATGATTAGTTATTCGTGAAATTATTATTTTTGTAAACCCTCACCCAATCCACATACACGGAACAGGGAAAGAGCGCGTCGGGAATTATAGCTCCTCCGTAAGTTTTTGTGTCGCTCCCGCCGACACCGGCGCTGAGAATGATGTAAAACGGATGGGCAAACGGTTTCCATTCGTCAAAGTGATCTGAATATTCCGACAGGAAAATTCGTTTTCCGTTTTTCACGACGATCCCGGTTTTATCCTGACCATCCTTTACACCGCGATCGAATGCGGCGCCGTCGGTAAAATAGTGGATATGATATGTCGTTCCATCAACATAAAATTCCATCCTGTCGCTGAACCATTCGATGCCGTAGATGTGAAACTGACCGCTCCCGGCAGCTGTGTCGTTTTGCTTTACAGGTACTGAGCTGTACGTCGGATTTTGAACCGGAACCTCACGCGCCGCATACGAGTAATACGCTCCCTTGTGACCATGATTCCAGTCAGCCCATTCATTGTTATTCCACGACCACGCGTAGTGAACAGAGCCGAGGTTGTGGTATGGAACTGATCCGACATACTCCATGATATCAATTTCTCCGCCCTGCGGCCACATGATGAAATTTGTACCTTCCGGTTTTTCCTGCGGCATCATCCAAAAAGCAAAGCCCTGTCCTTTGGCAAGAACATCAGCGGCACGAATTCTCGCCTCAATGCGGTGACCCGGACCCCAAAATCCTTTGTCCCGAGTATTGATTCTCCCGCTTGTATAATCTCTGTCAATGAACCGTTCCTTCCGCGTCGTCACCGCCAGACACCCACCGTCTGCTCCTTCGATATTGTGCACAATGGAGATGTTGGCTGTTCTGTCTGTTGCCCTGTCCAACTGCCCGGTTCCAAAATCGCCGTTCACACCCGTTCCAGTTTCGTAATTCCAAAGTGCTGTATTTATAGCCGAGCCGGAGAAATCATCGCTCCACACCAAAACATAATCGGGCAGCGGTTCCTGCGGAGTTTTGGTTCCGTTGATCTCCTCCGCCGGACTGTTGCATGATTGCAGGGAGAGAACAACGCAAAAGATAAAAACAAACCTCTGCATGAAATTTTTATTTTGCCGCTTTTGCAGTTGTATAGGTCAAACCGAATCCGTACGGAAACAACGGTTGATATTCCTTATCGCCGATATTAATTGGTATTTGAGACATCGTTTTCGGCCACGAGTGTGGAAGTTTTCCTGTCGGAGCATAGTCTCCAAACAGAACATCCGCAACACCCTGTCCTTCCGTTCCCGGTAGCCACGCAGCAACAAACGCTTTGCTTTGATCGAGTGCGGCATTCAGAATTAACGGCCTTCCCGAGAGAAGTACCGTAACAACACGCACGCCGCGGCCGGAGAGTGAAGCAACAAGCGCAGCATCGTCAGCAGATAATGTGAGATCGTTCTTATCGCCCATGAATTCCGCATACGGTTCCTCGCCGATCACAACAATGGCGACGTCACCGCTGTCCGCCCCTTTGCCGTCAACCGAGTATGAAACGTTTGTCGAACGTCCAACGCTGTTTTTCACTGCCTGAAGGATTGTTGTTCCTCCGGAGATTACATTGCCGCTTCTTCCCTGCCAATCGATGGTCCATCCTCCGCACTGCATGCCGATGTTATCAGCTCCTTTTCCTGCCAGTACTATTTTCTTTGCATCTTTGGAAAGCGGCAGGATATTTTTTTCGTTTTTCAGCAATACAAGCGACTGCTGCACTGCTTTTCGGCCGACTTCGCGGTGTGCCGGTGAGCCAAAGTCCGCAAGAAGATCTTTGTCTGAATATTTCTGCTTAAACAAGCCGAGTTCGAATTTTGCCGTTAATATTCTGGAGACAGCGTCATCAATCCGCTCCATCCGGATCAATTTGTTTTTCACCAACTCTTTGGTCAAGGAAATGAATGTCTCATAATTATTCGGTTTGCCCTGCCCGTTCGGTATCATCACCATATCCATCCCTGCATTGATGGACTGCTCTATTGCATACGAATAGTTGGGCGACAGCTGATCGATGCCCATCCAGTCCGAAACGACGAATCCGCTGAACTTTAATTCCCCCTTCAACACGTCGGTGAGCAGATATTTGCTTCCATGAAGTTTGTTGCCGTTCCAGCTGTTGTACGATGCCATAATCGATTTCGCTCCCGCGTTGATCGCATCAATATAGCCGGGAAGGTGGATTTGCCGGAGCGTCGCTTCATCCATCACCGCATTTCCCTGATCTTTGCCGTTGTCGGTTCCTCCGTCGCCCACATAATGCTTAACGCATGCAAGCGCGGAGGTATTATCTGCGAGATTTGAACCCTGCAGTCCGGTAACATATGCAGCGCCAAGCCGTTTGACAAGGTCTGGATCTTCGCCGAAACTTTCGTATGTGCGTCCCCATTTTTCGTTTCGTGCAACTGCTACACACGGCGCAAAAGTCCAGTGGATGCCTGTCGCTTTCATTTCTTTAGCAGTGATCATCGCAACTTCGCTGACGATGGCAGGATTGTTGGTTGCCCCGAGCGAAATGTTATGCGGAAAAATTACTGCACCATCCACATTGTTATGTCCATGGACGGCATCAATGCCGAATATGATTGGAATGCGGAGACGTTGTTTTTCCGATAAACGCTGCAATGAATCGTAACATGCAGCCCAGCCGGCGGCGGAGAGATCGACAATCTCAGAATTTCCTCCCCAGAGGATGGACCCGATGGAATATTTAATAATGTCGTTCGGGGAAGATTTCATTGCTTCATAATCAATCTGGACCATTTGTCCGATTTTTTCTTCCAGCGTCATTTTTGCGAGCAGCGATTTTACCTGTGAATCAATCGGCTGTTCTTTCTTCTGAGCATTCGTTATCGAAAAAAGAAGAACCGCCGCGCAGAGTATTGAGAACATCTTCATGAGTTAATCCTTTGCATTAAGTGATCGTGAATGAAATAAATAAATATTATTGTATAAGCATCATTTTCTTCGATGATCGTCCGAATTTCCCTTCCAC
>CAZQSI010000129.1:0-3867 GCA_964596155.1 uncultured Chitinophagaceae bacterium | reverse complement strand
GCCGTCGATACCCAGACTGTCCCGTCACCTGTTTCTACCACATCTTCAATTATGTCGGAAGGTAAACCTGTTTTTGTTGTAAAATGTGCCCATCGCCAGGTTTCGTGGAATTGTTCAATCTGCGAAACGGCAACAAATGGCGCCATCAACGTCAGGACCACCGTGCAGGCAATCACTAGATAGATTTTTGCTGCTCTCATTTGTCGTCTCTGTTGGATAACAAACTAATATACAGCTTGGACATATTATTTGACAGATAACAGTTCAACCTCAAATATGAGCATTGACCCGGGAGGAATCAGCTGACCGGCCGGCTGCTCTCCATACGCAAGATGGTTAGGAATATAAAATTCATATGTTGCTCCTTCACGCATCAATTGCAATCCTTCGGTCCATCCTTTGATCACCTGATTCAATCGGAAGGTGGTAGGCTCTCCCCTGGCATATGATTCGTCGAATACAACGCCGCTCAGCAGCCTGCCTCTGTAATGAACGGTGACCATGCTCGATTCAACGGGAGCTTTTCCGGTGCCGGGTTGAATTATTTTGTATTGCAAACCGCTCGCTGTTACAATGATACTGTCACGCAAAGCATTGGTCGAAAGAAAATCCTCGCCCTCCTTTTTATGCTTCGCAATGAGACTTTCTAATTTTTTTTGATTCTCCGCCTGCGGATTCATTTTCTGAAATATCTCAATTACTTTCTGAATTTCTTCGGGAGAAAGTGCATTCTCTTTTCCTTCAAGCGCTTCTTTAATACCGGTCAGAAAGGATGACGTGTGCAACGGAAAATTGTTTGCTTTGATGTTTGAACTGACTTTTAATCCCAAATCATAGCCGCTGAGATAGCTCATTTTTTCTTCATCATTTTTTAACATGGTGACCGGCGTGTTCTTCTTTGGAGCGGTTTGATTTGATTTTGGCTTTTGAGCATAAAGACCAATCGCTGTGAAAAAACAACAGAGAAAAATAGCAGAGAATCGAATCATTATATTTTCCTTTTATTGATTTAAAGATGAGGTAACATTGTTATTGATTACAGTCCGTAAATATCGAGAATCGGTAACAGCAATCTGCTCCACTGTAGATAGGCAGATGTTGTCAAGTGCAGCCCATCGGTAGTATATTCATCCATCAATATTTCATTCTTGGCTAAAACCGCGTTGAGGTTAATAAAAATAATTTTGTTTTCCTGAGCAAATGTTTCCAATAACGCATTGAGATTTCGTACGCCGGGATTGTTTCGCTCCGCATATTTCCATCGGGGATTAACATACAGCGTGGAGGTAATCACGGGAGTGATGTTGTTACGCTTCAGTGAATCGATAATTTGCTGATAATTGGCGAACACCTTTTCAACTGGTACGCCGTCATAAATATCATTGATACCCGCCATTATGAAACAAAGAACAGGTTTTTTGGATATCACATATTTCAACCGGTTGAGGATACCTCTCGTATTATCACCCTGAACACCGTGGTTTCGCACGCTTGTTCGTTGAAGCAACTCTTTCCACTGACCTCCATAGGTGATGGAGTTTCCCAAAAATATTATCGCGGCGGTATCCGTCGGATCTTTTTCTTCTCGTTCAAGATAATCACGATAATGTTTGTTTTCGTTTACTGCGATGCTGTCCCGCTGTTGATCGGATGCGATTGAGGCAGCAATTGCAATCAATATTAACCAGACTGTCTTAATAATTCGGCAGCGGTTTTGACCGATGGAATCAGCGAATATCATTGATCGTGTTATTTGACAATATTGGGTTCCAGTTCCAGCCTGATTGAGAATGTTTTTTCAACGGCTGATTTAATTGCTTCCGCCAATTCCAATAATGATTCAGTCGTCCCGTGATAGTTTACCAGCGCAAGAGAGTGATTTTCGGAAATACCCACCCCGTTGATTTTATAACCTTTAGCAAATCCCGATTGTTCGATAAGCCACGCAGCAGGAATTTTCATATTTTCCATAAATGGGTAAACGGGGATTTTGGATGGGTGATCAGAGTTTTTCCAATATTCTTCAACTTCGGCAAATTTTTCTTTGGTGACAATTGGATTAAGAAAGAATGAACCGACGGACCGTGAATTCGGGTCATTTGGATCGATAATCATTGATTTTTTTTTCCGAAGTGATATCACGACATTGCGGACTGCTTCCAGCGATTCTCTCCCTTCCGAAAGCTGCAAGAATTCTGTGTTGACATCAATCTGCTTCTGCAGTTCGGGATATCGGATCACCGGTCTTCCGTTTTTTGTTAACCGAAAAGCGACTTCGGTCACAATGTATTTTCCACGATCGAGTGATTTAAACCTACTCTGACGGTAAGAAAAACCGCAATCAATGTTTTCAAAGCGCAGCACCTCCATCGACCTTCGATCAATCATTTGTACGTATTCGATTGTATCTTGTACTTCCTGTCCATAGGCGCCAACATTCTGGATTGGTGTGGCGCCAACACTGCCCGGAATCCCGGATAAACATTCTATTCCGCCGTACCCTTTTTGAACGGAAGTCCGGACAAATGATTCCCAATTTTCCCCCGCCTGAACAACGGCAAGAACCGTAGAACCTTCCTCGTTGAATGAAATTCCCATCAGATCAATTTTAATAACAACTCCGTCAAAACCGCTGTCCATAAAAATAATGTTACTCCCCCCGGAAATAATTTCCGAACGGAAAGATTTTTTTTGGACAAAGGAAAGGGCCTCTTTGATTTGATCAATATCAGTACATGAGCAAAAATATCGTGCTGCACCTCCGAGTTTGATAGTGGTGAAATCTTTCAACGGTATCTGTTCCTGAATTGCTACCATAGCCTCAATGATTTAAAAACTTTTTCGTATGCGTTTATACCGGTCCGAATCTTTTTATTCTCTAATGAAATATAAATTGTTTTACGACTCTGCTGCATTCCTTTGGAATAATTATGGGTGCTGTTACTGAACAGCCGCTTTTCGAATTCTGTCCATTAACGCCAATCCGATTCCTCCCTCGCTCACCTGTTCGCAGTATATTGTTTCAATTCCCTCTTCATCACATTGCCTAAAAAAATGATACAACGACCTTGCATAGATCCGTTCATTACGGCAGATTTTTTTAAGACCAAACTGATGTTTTCCTATAGATTGCATACCAATATACGCAGAACTTTTCATGGGAACAGTTTCATTAACTCCGCTGACGATAAAAATATATGCCTGGGGCGAATAGTGTCGGTATTTCATCCCGGGACTTTTTGGAATCCTGGATTGATGTTTTTGAAGCCGTATCGAAGGCACCAATTTTCGTAATTGTTCCAGTGTAACTCCTCCGGCCCGCAGGATGACAGGTGTATTTCCGGTGCAATCCACAACGGTTGATTCCAGTCCAATGTGAGACGGATTGCCTTTTAGAATACAAGGAACTCTTCCGTGAAGATCTTTCCTTACCGCCTGCCATGTCGTGGGACTTGGTGACCCCGACAAGTTTGCCGATGGAGCAGCAATCGGTACTCCGCATTCGATCAAAAACTGCCGTGCGACCGCATGATCGGGTATTCTCACCCCTACGCTGCTAAGTCCGGCGGTGGCAACGGCAGAGATTTTTTTATTCTTCGGAAGAACCAACGTTAATGGGCCGGGAAAGTATTCTTGAATAAAGAGTTCAGCATGGCGCGGTATTTTAGAAACAGCCGACAGTAATTGATCTTTTTTGCCGAGATGAACAATTAACGGATTGTCCGATGGTCTTCCTTTTGCAATAAATATTTTATTTACCGCATCTGCACTATAGGCATTTGCTCCGAGACCGTAAACCGTTTCGGTCGGAAATGCAACGATACTGCCCGCATGAATATATCCGGCTGCGGCTTTAATTGACGAAGT
>CAZQSI010000128.1:0-4154 GCA_964596155.1 uncultured Chitinophagaceae bacterium | reverse complement strand
TCAGGTTCCTACAGAAGTTCGTCCCGAACGGCGAACCGCTCTCGCAATTCGTTGGTTAATAAACTATTCGCAAGATCGTTCGGATAAGTCGATGTCGTTGAAACTTGCTGCTGAATTCATCGCGGCGGCCAACGGCGAGGGCAATGCGGTAAAGAAAAAAGAAGATACACACCGCATGGCAGAAGCAAACAAAGCGTTTGCTCACTTTAAGTGGTAAGCTGAACATACAAGACATTTTTATCGCAGTAGAAATCGCACTCTTTCGCAGTGTTATTTCTGTTATGGAGTTTTAGGATACGTATGCCCCGTAAATACTCATTAGATCGCACACGCAATATCGGAATCATGGCGCACATTGACGCCGGCAAAACCACCACAACGGAAAGAATTCTCTTTTATACCGGAATTCTTCACCGCGTCGGAGAGGTGCATGACGGCGCCGCAACCATGGACTGGATGGAGCAGGAAAAAGAACGCGGCATCACGATCACGTCTGCGGCAACAACCTGCTTTTGGAAAGATCACCGCATTAATATCATCGACACTCCCGGTCACGTGGACTTCACTATTGAAGTGGAACGTTCGCTGAGGGTTCTGGACGGCGCTGTCGCGCTGTTTTGTTCCGTCGGCGGCGTGGAGCCGCAATCGGAAACTGTGTGGCGTCAGGCTGATAAATACGGCGTACCGAGAATCGCATTTGTCAACAAAATGGATCGCATCGGCGCAGATTTTCTTGCAGCAGTACAGATGATGAAGGAACGTCTCGGAGCAAACGCCGTTCCCATACAGCTTCCAGTCGGACAGGGAGATATGTTCAAAGGCATTATCGATCTCGTGAAGATGAAAGCAAGAATCTTCCACGATCATACCAACGGTATGACGTGGGATGAAATTGAAATTCCGGATGATTTGAAAGCTCAGGCTGCTGAATACCGCACCAAAATGCTCGAAGCGGTTTCCGATGAGGATGATACACTGCTTGAAAAGTATTTGGAAGGCAAAGATATTTCCGAAGAAGAATTGTTGAACGTGCTGCGCCGCGCAGCGTTGAAGGTTACCATTGTTCCCGTTCTGTGCGGTTCTTCGTTCAAGAACAAAGGTGTTCAGATGTTGATGGATTCGGTGGTGAATTTCCTTCCGTCCCCGCTTGATATTCAGGGCGGCTTAATCACAGGACACCACCCGAACATGAAAGACACAGTGTCGCGTAAGATTGCCGACAACGAAAAGTTTACGGCGCTCGCATTTAAAATTATGACCGATCCGTATGTTGGACGGCTGACCTTCTTCCGCGTTTACAGCGGAACAGTAAAAGCAGGTTCGTATCTCTATAATTCCGTCAGCGAAAAGAAAGAACGTATCGGCCGGGTGCTTCGCATGCACGCAAATCACCGAGAGGATGTGGAAGAGGGATATGCAGGCGATATTTTGGCCGCGATCGGATTCAAAAACACACGAACGGGCGACACGCTCTGCGGTGAAGATGAAGCGATCATTCTTGAAAAAATGGTGTTCCCGGAACCGGTGATTCATCAGGCGATCGAACCGAAGACCAAAGCCGATCAGGAAAAGATGGGCGAAGCTCTTACCAAACTTGCCGAAGAAGATCCGACGTTCAGAGTTTCCACAAACCAGGAAACGGGACAGACGATTATCGGCGGAATGGGCGAACTTCACTTGGAAATTCTTGTCGACAGAATGAAGCGCGAATTCAAAGTGGAAGCGAATGTCGGCAAACCGCAGGTGGCGTATAAAGAAACAATCCGCAAAAAGGTTACAGCGGAAGGTAAATTTGTCCGGCAGTCAGGCGGTAAGGGACAGTTCGGACATGTTTGGATCGAACTGGAGCCGAACGAAAAGGGCAAAGGATTTGAATTCGAAGATGCAATCGTCGGCGGTGTGATTCCCCGTGAATTTATTAAACCGGTCTCGGCCGGTATTCAGGAAGCATTGAAAAACGGAATTCTTGCCGGTTATCCGGTTGAGGATGTTAAAGTAAAACTGTTCGACGGATCGTATCACGATGTTGACTCATCCGAAATGGCGTTCAAAATTGCAGGATCGATGGCGTTTCAGGAAGGTGCGAAACGCGCCAATCCGGTGATCCTCGAACCGATCATGGGTGTTGAAGTGGTGTCGCCGGAAGACTATCTCGGCGACGTCATGGGCGACTTGAACTCGCGCAGAGGCAAAATCGAAGGCATCACCCCGCGCAAAGATGCGCAGGTGATCAATGCAATGGTGCCGCTGTCGGAGATGTTCGGATATGCAACGTCGCTGCGTTCGATGACGCAGGGTCGTGCGCTCTATACTATGCAGTTCGATCACTATGATGAAACGCCGAAATCGATTTCGGAGCAGATCATCGAAAAAGTAAAAGGCAAGAACGCATCATAATCTCGATTTCGAAACAATCAATCACACATTAAATAGGGAGAAATCCTCATGGCAAAAGAAAAATTTGATCGAAGCAAGCCGCACGTCAACATCGGTACGATCGGACACGTTGACCACGGAAAGACGTCGTTAACCGCAGCGATCACAATGACGCTGGGTAAAAAAGGTTTGTCGTCCATCCGCACATTCGATTCGATCGATAATGCGCCGGAAGAACGCGAACGCGGTATTACGATTGCAACCGCGCACGTTGAATATCAGACGGAAAACCGTCACTATGCACACGTTGACTGTCCGGGCCACGCTGACTATGTGAAGAACATGATCACCGGTGCCGCTCAGATGGACGGTGCAATTCTTGTGGTCGCAGGTACCGACGGACCGATGCCGCAGACGAAAGAACACATTCTTCTTGCCCGTCAGGTCGGTGTTCCCCGTATTGTTGTATTTCTGAACAAAGTGGATATTGCTGATCCGGAACTTTTGGATCTTGTTGAAATGGAATTGCGCGAATTGTTGACTTCCTACGGATTCCCCGGTGATGATATTCCGATCGTCCGCGGTTCCGCCACGAAGGCTCTCGAAGCATATGCAGCTGACAAACCGATTGAAGATGCTGCCTATAAACCGATTCTTGATTTAATGGCTGCGGTGGATTCCTATATCCCCGAACCGAAGCGCGAAGTTGACAAACCGTTCCTGATGCCGATCGAAGACGTATTCTCGATCACCGGCCGCGGAACAGTGGGCACCGGCCGTGTTGAACGCGGTCATGCCAAAGTCGGCGATGAAGTTGAAGTGATCGGTCTTGGCGCACATAAAAAGACAGTTATCACCGGCGCAGAAATGTTCCGAAAAGAACTTGATGAAGTACGCGCAGGAGACAATGCCGGAATTCTTCTCCGCGGTGTTGAAAAGACAGATCTCGAACGCGGAATGGTTGTTGCAAAACCGGGCTCTATCACACCGCACAAGAAATTCACCGCTCAGGTGTACGTGTTAAAGAAAGAAGAAGGCGGACGTCACACGCCGTTCGTCAACGGCTATCGTCCCCAGTTCTATTTCCGAACAACAGACGTGACCGGTGTTGTCACCATGCCGACCGGCGTTGAAATGGTTATGCCCGGCGACAACGTGGATAACATGCAGATCGAGTTGATTTCCACAATTGCGATGGACGAAGGTCTTCGGTTCGCTATCCGCGAAGGCGGCCGCACAGTTGGTGCGGGCGTTGTCACGAAGATCGTTGAGTAACCAACATATTGCTGTCAAGACTCCGGTGCATGGCAGCATGCACCGGGGAATTGCACAAGGAGAAGAGAAACATTGGCTGGTCAAAAAATCCGAATCAAATTACGCTCGTACGATCACAATCTGATCGACAAGTCAGCTGAAAAAATAATCAAAACCGTGAAATCGACCGGCGCGGTAGTTTCCGGTCCGATTCCGCTTCCGACGCGAAGAACGGTGTTTACGGTCAACCGCTCGCCTCACGTTGATAAGAAATCGCGGGAGCAGTTTCAGATTAAAGCGCACAAGCGTCTCATCGACATTCTTTCATCGGGATCCAAAACAGTTGACGCGCTGATGAAACTCGACCTTCCGGCGGGTGTTGATGTAGAAATTAAAGTGTAACAGGTTGAACCGTTCGTGTGCGTTCATTTTTGTTCAACCAATACGTAGAAAGTTCTCAAGGAGAATATACCTGTGAGTGGAATTTTAGGAAAAAAGATAGGCATGACAAGCGTGTATGACGA
>CAZQSI010000127.1:0-4161 GCA_964596155.1 uncultured Chitinophagaceae bacterium | reverse complement strand
CTGGCAACAGAACGGTTTGAATTGTCCCTTCCGTTCCATTCCAATGAATAGCGTCCCGGTGATTTCACTTCATTCACAATCAGCGCCACTTCCCTGCCGATGATGTCGAAGACTCTTATCTGCACAAAAGATTGTTGCGGCAGTGCAAACTCGATCTTCGTTGACGGGTTGAACGGATTAGGATAATTCTGCGACAGCCGGAATTCATCTGGCACCGATGAACGTTGTGATACCGTTGCTCCTCTCGGCTGAAGTGTGAATGATTTTATGTCGCCAATCTGTATCGGAAGGTTTTGCAAAAATTTTACGATTGTCCCCGCAGAGGGAGGCACACCGTTTCCCTGTTCATTGGTAAAGACAATATCCTTATACACATGATTTACGGCGTTAATAAATCGGCCTTTCACAGCATTGCTCGTCGGAGGAAAGGTCACGTTGGTCGGCGCATAATATGTAAGATCGGTATTGACCGCGTCGCGTGTATCGACAATGCCGACAATCAAATCGAATGTCGGTATGCCGTTGAAGGACGGATTTGCATCAATACTCCAGGAACTGTCCGCAGGATTTTTATTGAGGATCACCGGCCACACGCGTGTAGTATCCAGGTACGCTGCAAACGGAATCTTCACAAAATATGTCTGTGACGGCGTTGGAGAAGTAATGTTCGGGAAAATCAATCCCCAGTTCACGTCATTTGTGAACCTCAGTTCCAGAGGCAACAATGTCGGTTTTGTTCCCGTAAAATTAAACGGTGTGAGAGAAATTACGCGGAATGTATTTTCCGGATTCGGGACATTGAATACATTGGCGTTGGTTGGAGATGTCTGCCGGACAGATTTCACGCCCATTGGAGCAGAACCGACATAGAGCGAGAATCCGACAAGTTTCTGTTCAGGATATTCAAATACGGGAGGTACCGGCGATTTGAACTGAATGGACTGACGGTTGACCAAACCGTCGGCAATCTGCCCCCTGATCTCTCCGCCGGAATTTGCGGCCGTATGGATGTTCACGTACAAATTTCCCGCCGTAAAATCATCCACCAGGGTATCGGGAATCATCCATGTACCGGAGGAACTGTTACCGCTGAATGTCAGCGGATGAACAACCGGACCGTTCGTTCCAGCCGCACCGAAATGAACATGCGAGCCGGTGATCGTTCCGGTCAATCCGGAAACAGTGACGGAATAATTGACCGATGTTTTTGCATCATTAATCGTGAACGTCCCGCTCCCCGTTGCGTTGGGCAATGTGGTAATCGGCGGAACCTGATTTGCCGCTTTCAGTATGGCCGTAACCGTCGCATAATCTCCCGCAGGAAGATTTTTCACTACCGTCCAGTTCCGCGAACTAAGTGAACCGCCGTACCAAATGTCATACGTCTCTCCCGCCATCGCCGGATTATAGAGGACGAATCCGACCTGACCGTCATTCTTCCCGACAATATTTGTCGCGGTGATATAAATGGAATCGGCAATAAATGCCTGCTGCGTCACCGGAAATTCATGTGTCATGTTCCATAAATTCCCGTTTCCGTCCACCACAAGAAACTCGGACTTAAATGATGCGCCGGTGTAATTCAGAGGAAGGCGGAACGAGAAATATGTTTTCGCATCAGCGGCGGAATAAGGCAAAACCCCGCTTGTTCCGGCCGTGATGTCGCCGTATTTCCTCTCTCCGACAGCATCGGCAGGCGAGACGGGAATAACACGGACATCCTTCAAATTAAAAGAGGTGCCATTTTTAACGTTGATACTGTACTGCACATATTCGCCATTGTTGACAATCTTATCGTTGTTGATGTTGTCGAACTGAATCGCAACATTTTCGAATGTGACCGGTCCTGCGATATTCAAATATTCGATCATTTTTTTTACGGGAACGAACTGGTTGTCCGATGTTGTCATGTTCAGATCGACTGAAACAGGAGATTGACTTCTGCTCACTTCAACGGAGTTCGCAAATTGTCCGTCCCCTGCCCCGCCGTCTCCATGTGCGCCGTCGTCAAACAATTGCAGAAGTGTTCCGCCGATATTCGCCGTGAGACTGCTGAATTGTCCCGGCGGAGCCGCCGCAGTTACTTTCACAGTCGCCTTTTCGTTCGGATATGTCACATCTGCGGTCAGGGACGGCGGAATGATTTTAAAGAGTGAGTTATAGAGCATCTGCACATAGCGATCATTCTCTTTCATTGCAATGATGCTTTGAAGATAACTCGTGCTGATGCCGCCGACAACGCCGACGACGATCTCCTGAGTGTCTCCCACCGCCATGCTGAACGGTCCGGACGACTGCAGCATTCTCCTGTCTCCCGGTGCTTCCCAAATGCCGTCGATCCATCCTGTGCGTTTCACAGGATCGCCGTTGAGCCAGAATGTGGTCGAATCGCCGCTAACCGGATCTTTGATTTTTTTGGGGAATGGAGGCGGCTGCGGCGTCGGCGGAAATCCCTGCAGCATGCTGTACCATTGCCACGATCCGTTTAATGTAAATGGAGGATCGGAATACATTCCCCCTGCCGCAAAGTAATTGAACGATGTCATCGGCAGATTTTTGAAACCGGGACGTTTCTTCAGGTTGACGATCGCCGTATCATTAGCGGAGGGAACGGTCGGACCCTGTAAGAAGTCATAGCCCAATGCCGGAGGCGGAATGTTGAATTTCTGATATTCCTTATCCACTGCGTGTGCATTATAGACATATCCGAGACTCAACGATGTGTCGCAGCCGACATAATCATCACCGTAATCGCCGAGATCGGGATCGGACCAGTGACAGATGTAAGCGCCGGTGAGAAGTCCGTTCGCCGGAGTAAGAGATGTTCCTTTATAAATCAGAGTAATTTTTTTAAAGAGAATATTTCCCGTCACTCCCTGATTCGCATATCCCCAAACAGTCACTTGCATTTCCAATCCGAGCGGAGAGGTCTGCCAAACCGATTTCCCTTTTGCGATATCGTTTGCCGTATACCAAATCACCTGATCGGCACTTGCAATCCCCGGTTCATCAGCTTCGGGATAAAGCTTCGGGATTTCCTTGCCGTCCACAACGGCAAATTGCGGGGAATAGAGTCCGTCATTATTCGCATCATAGAATGGAGCACCTTTGGATGCGGGCCATTCCGACCAATCTTTTCTGTACTGAGCGCGGAGTTCGCCAATCATTTCGGGAGTGACAAGGTGAGGCTGAACGCCGTTGAGTTCGGCCGCGTCCGCAGCGAGATCAGCGGTTGAATAATCTTTTCGGATTCGCCAGATTCGTACATTCGGATCAGTATCATTTTCGACAACACCCGTACGGATGCCGAGAATTGCTCCGGGGGTAAAACTGGAGTTATAGGAGGTTCCGACGATGCGGGGTTGATTTGCAGGCATGGCCCCGTCGTTGCTGTATGCACCGAAAATCAATCCTGCCGAGAAAATGGCTTGCGACGTGCCGCGGGGATACGTTAATCCCGAATTTCCGGTTATGGGATTCCTTTCATGCTCCCCGTTGCTGTTATACCATGCGGAAATGAGGTTGCTGTTTGCCAGAGAGTATAATGGCATTCCGGCGGTCTTTTCCGCACCGGAAATTCTTTTCGCAGGATCTTTTGCCGAAAGGAAGGATAGCGCAATAAACGTTATCCCGATAAGGGAAATAACAACTTTTTGCATAACTCCTCCTTGAAAGAGTTTTGTAATAATTTGACAGGATTAGCACTACCATATACATAGAATTGTTTTCGGAGGTTGTTGGAATGGAAGAAAGCCGATACGATTCTATAGATTAATTGATCACTTGATTCATACAAACCAAGTGAACATTGAGGATGACGGAAAAAGTAGTCAATTTTATTAAACCGAGCAATGTACTTATTCGAAGAATAAATTGGCATATGAGGTATACGGAGTTTTTGGTCTCGTTACCATGCGGAATTTGGGAACGAAAGAAAGATGCTGACATGCGTCAGCATGACGTGATGTGAGTGTAGTTCAAAATTAAGAGAGTTCGTCATGCCGAACTTGTTTCGGCATCTTGCTCGTAAAGAAAGATGCTGACATACGTCAGCATGACGTGTGTTTACCTCTCGTCACCCTGAACTTGTTTCAGGGTCTTGCGCATAAGGAAAGATGCTGACATACGTCAGCATGACGTGTATTTAGTTCTCGTCATGCC
>CAZQSI010000126.1:0-4171 GCA_964596155.1 uncultured Chitinophagaceae bacterium | reverse complement strand
GGGTAAAGATCTCGCTACGGTCCACAGATATTCTTCATAATTCTCCTACACATCATCACATCTTGCGCAGGGATAACGTCTGACATCGCTTTCCAATGTCTGACGTTTAGCGCGGGCTGAAACTCACTACACTCAGATGTCAGACGCCTCGAAAACGGCGTCAGACATCAACCATCTCACGCAGGGATAACGTCTGACATCGCTTTCCAATGTCTGACGTTTAGCGAGGGCTAAAACTAACTACACTCAGTTGTGCGTCACCTCAAAAGCGGCGTCAGGCATCAACCATCTCACGCAGGGTCACCATTTCTCATTGCTTTTTCTCTCAACTTTATAATTAATCATTCATCATTGCTTTTATTTTATTCGCCGAATGAATAAATATACATTCTGATCTTCGAAAGATTCTTGACTTCCCGTTATTGATTCTCTTTTGTTCCTTCCCTATTATTGTCCAGATTATTGCCATCGTCACTCGCTCAGTTATCTCACTCCTAAACCATAAACATGTATGAAAACACTCACTCTGTTTCTCCTGCTGCTGGCATCATCCGCTTTCTCACTTCCGGATACGACTTCGTCGGAAATCGTCGCACCGGGAGTTGTGCATACGCAATACACGCTCCCCGGTCCGTTCACCCTGGATGTTCTTGAAGTTGATATTACCAGTCCCCACATCACATTTGAAACATACAAACCGGCGGGCGGTTTAACCAAAACGTCCGTACAGGCGGCGGCCAATGACAAACCGGGACATCGGGTGATCGGTGCGGTGAATGCAGATTTTTTCAGTTTCGAAACCGGCTGGCCGATCAACAATCAGGTAGTCAACGGAAAACCGGTGTTGGGACAAGCGTCGATCAAATCTCAGTTTGTCTTTACGCAGGATCGGAAGGTGTATATCGACGGATTCAGTTTTGCCGGAACGCTCCTTGCTAAAAACGGATCGTCGGCGGTGATACACAAAGCGAATTACACACGCGGCACGAATCAGATGATCCTGTTCACTTCGTTTAAAGGAGGCACGACCGGCACCGATGCTTCTGGACAGGAGGCAATCCTTTCTCTCATTTCCCCCGAATGGGTCATGAACGACACGCTATCGTTTGTCGTAACACAGAAAGTTTCCGGCAACGGCGCCATTCCGTCCAACGGTGCGGTCCTTTCGGGTGCCGGAACGTCGGCAACATTTCTGACAAATAATGTTTCAGCCGGCGACACGGTGAAATTACTATTGGCGTACAATCCGAGGACTGCCGGTGCAAAAGTTAAGAACATCTCGCAAGTGATCGCCGGCAACGGCCGGCTGGTGAAAGAGGGCGCCGGGTATCCGGCCATCGGCGATTACGATCAATCGGGTCAAAGCTTCAATGATGCCCGTCATCCCCGCACCTTTGTCGGGCATAATGCCGACACAACAAAGATTTATCTCTGCACGGTGGACGGCAGACAGGCAACGAGTCTCGGAATGAGCTTCACCGAAATGGCGAATTTTCTTCTTTCGCTCGGAATAAAAAATGCATTTAATTTGGACGGAGGCGGGTCAACGACCATGGTGGTACGCGGCAATGTGGTGAACTCTCCTTCCGATCCGGGCGGAGAACGCTCCGTCGCCAATACACTGCAGGTGATCAGCACCGCTCCCGTCGGAACGCTCCACCGTCTCCGATTGATCGAGCGGAAGGCGGATGTCTTTCAGGGACTTTCATTTCAGTTTCATGCTGAAGGCAAGGATGAGTATTACAATCCGATCGCACTCCCTGCCGGCACCAATTGGAGCTGCGATCCCGGCATCGGTACGATTTCCAACAGCGGACTCTTTTCCGCTCTCAATGCAAATGACAGCGGCTGGGTCCGGATTGAATATAACGGCGTGAAGGATTCGGCACGAGTGTTTGTCCGGGTGATCAAAGAATTACGCGTCTTTCCATCATCGCTGATTATGACGCCGGGCGAACAGGTGATTATGGATTTATACGGAATCGATTCGGGAAACAACGACCTTCCGTTACAGGGAGAACAGCTCTTCACATCCATCGCCGGTCCCGGAATCCATTACGCATCGGATCTGAAAACAGTCACCGCAACAGGTTTCGGCACCGGAACGATCGAATTTTCACTCGACACCGTTAAAATAAAATCAAAATATGATTTTACAGGATTGGACACTTCCATCACGGCCGAATCATTCAAAGATCTTTTTTTGTGGTCGCAGGATGTGACGGGAACGGATCCCGATAACATTTTTTTCGGACTGAGCACCGATACGGCGTTTTCGTCACCCGGTGCATTTCGTATTTTTTACAGCATTCCGACGGCTGACAATGCCTCGGCATTGCTCAACACCCAGCTTCCTCTTTCCAGCAGACCGGACAGCATCTATCTGAAAATCTACGGAAACGGCGGCGGACACACAGTTACTTTACTTTTTTCAGACAAAGACGGCGAACAATTCACAATCACCTCGCCGACTGTCGTCAATTGGAACGGAACGTGGCAGAATGTCGGATTCAAGATGGTGCAAGCAAAACCGGTCACTTCGGGCGTCCTTGATTTTCCCATCACGCTGAAACAGCTCCGGGTGCAGATCGGCAAAAATAATGCGTCAGGAAACAAAGCAACGGGAACGATGTTTTTGGACGACATCACTGTCCATTATCCAAACCGGACTGTAGCACCGCAGGTGCTGTACGATTTCAATTCAGGTGTCGGCGGCTGGCTTCAGCCCTCCCAGGGAAACACGTCACAGCTGGTCGGTATCAACATTCCCGCCTCGACGCTTGTCTATTCAACGGAACATCCGTATGAAGGCACAGGAAGCGGAAAATTCACGTATGTGGACGATGCAGCAAATTCCGCCGATTGGAATGTCCGGATCACCCGTGCAACGAATGCGGAACTCGGCTCAATGCTTCGGGGCAGTTACATCGGCGCGTGGGTTTGGGCGGATGGAGATCTAAAAATTTCCCTCCGCACCGTCATTCGGGATGGAAACGGACAAATTTGTTCCGGTCCCGCATTTCCCGTCAAACATATCGGATGGAAACTGATCGGAACACGATTGGATGAGAATCTCTTCACTCCCTACCTTACGGCGGGAAAGATTACCGACACAGGAAATAAGTTCAACGGATTCCGGCTGCAAGCGGCGCATGCCGATATCAGCGGCAAAACAAAAGTTTTCTTTGTGGATAAAATGGTGACGAGCGCGCTCACTGTTCCTTCCGGATTCATCGATTTCGGAGCGGCGTATGATTCAACGGGAAATACCGTCGCGGTTTCCTGGGGCGTCAACTCTGAGATTTCAATCAACCGGTATTCCATTGAACGAAGCTCTGACGGGGCAATTTTTTCCGCTGTCGGATCGGTTCCGGCCAAAGGAAATACCGATACCACTGCCCGCTATACATATTACGATAACATCGGAACGCTCACTTCTGCAAAATACCGGATCCGTCAAATCACCAACGACGGCGGTCAGGAAGTTTCTCCCGTCATCAATTTTTCTCTGACCGGAGTGAACGGAGCGCATTTTTCGCCGTTCACATTTTCGTTGAATCAAAATTTTCCGAATCCTTTTAATCCCTCCACCACCATTCAATTCCGGATTCCACACACTGCCCGGACATTGCTGGCAGTGTACGATATTTTGGGACGGGAAATTTCAACCATTCTCAATCAGGAACTTGCGCCGGGCGACCATTCGGTTGAATGGGACTCCTCCAAAGTCTCAAGCGGCGTTTATTTTTACCGGCTGACCTCCGGGGAGTTTGTTGATACGAAGAAAATGATTGTGGCGAAGTAGCTCTTTAGATGCTGACATGCGTCAGCATGACGAACAATTAATTTACGTCACCCCGAACTTGTTTCGGGGTCTTGCTCGTAAAGAAAGATGCTGACATGCGTCAGCATGACGTGCAATTTCTTCTCGTCATGCCGAACTTGTTTCGGCATCTTGCTCGTAAAGAAAGATGCTGACATGCGTCAGCATGACGTGTCTCTAGTTTTCGTCATGCCGAACTTGTTTCGGCATCTTGCTTGTGAGGAACGATGCTGACATGCGTCAGCATGACGTGTCTTTACCCTAAAAACGCCAGCTCAGTCTGCTTCGGAATTCTTTTCTTCTTCGATTTTCTTTTCTCGTTTTCGGTCTGCATCTCCAGATGTTCCT
>CAZQSI010000125.1:0-4186 GCA_964596155.1 uncultured Chitinophagaceae bacterium | reverse complement strand
CGCAAACGAATCCATTTATCGATAGATCGACGATATTGAATATTCCGAAGCAATTCGGGAATTACGGCGTTGCGGTGATCGACTATAACAATGACGGATGGGAAGATATTTTTATCGCGAATGTTCCGAATTTTGCGGGGGATGATACGTCATACAGCATCCTTCTCCGGAATAACAACGGAGAGAATTTCACCAACGTATCCGCGTCGGCCGGATTTCGCGTCTTCGGCAGCTTCAAAGGCGGCGTCTGGGGCGATGTGAATAACGACGGTTACCCCGATCTGTTTCTTGCCGCATCGTACGAGCCGGGACGCTGCCACCTCTTAATCAATAACAGAAACGGCACGTTCAGGGATATCGGCATTGCCTGCGGCATCGACTTTTCGTCGGATGTTGCAACGGCGGCGTTCGGCGATTATGACAACGACGGCAGGATCGATCTTTTTCTCGCTACCGAATATCCGCAATACGATCTGCTCTATAGAAATATTTCGCAGGGGGATCAGATCATCTTCGAGGATGTCTCCGCATCTGCAGGCATCAGAGGATTCACCAGCACCGCCGCAATGCAGGCAACGTTTGTCGATTATAATAATGACGGTTATCAGGACATTTACGCCGTGCATGACGGCTACTTAGCGAGCAATCTCTTCCGGAACAACGGAAACGGAACATTTACCGATGTTTCGATTGCCACCGGCCTGTACGATTACGGCGCGGGCAATTCGATGGGAGTGTACTGGAAAGATTTTGACTTCGACGGATGGGAAGAGGTTTATGTGACCCGGATCGGACAGGGAGGATTGTATAAACGTCAGAGCGACGGCACCTATAAAAATATCGCCGCCGACGTCGGTGCGGAACTGAACGGCATGTCCTGGGGAATCGTCTGGGAAGATTTCGACAACGACATGGATGACGACATGTTCATCGTCAATACGTACGGTTACAACAGCGTGAAGAGTCTTTACTTTGAAAATGTAAACGGATCGTACATCGAACGGGCGTCGGCATACGGCATCGACTTTCCCCTTGCCTTTTACGGACTCGCATACGGTGATTTTAACAATGACGGGTATCTTGATCTTGTTGCTTCGGCGTCCGACGGGAATAACAAGCTGTTGATGAATACAAGAAACCGGACGGGACATTGGCTGAAACTCTCGCTGAAAGGAACAACGGTCAATTCGATGGCCATCGGCGCGAAGATCCGTGTGGTTGCCGGAAATAAAACTCAAATCCGTACGGTGACCGCGGGAAACAGCTTCGCATCGCAGATGAGCACCATGCAGCATTTCGGTCTCGGCTATTTTAATACGATCGATACGCTCGAGGTGATCTGGTCGAAAGGAAATGTGCAGACCTTTACCAATGTCGGCGCAAACCAGCATTACCGTCTGACCGAAGGAAATCTGCTGACATCGGCAATCCGTCCAGAGAAGAACGATGTTGTGCCGCTCAGTTTCCGGCTTGAGCAGAACTTTCCCAATCCGTTCAATCCTGCCACGACGATTCAATACCAGATTCCGGAGCGGAGCAGCGTCTCATTGACAGTCTATGATCTGTTAGGAAGAGTTGTGAAGAGTGTTGTTCGTGAAATTCAGGAGCCGGGAAATTATTCGTATGTGGTTGATGCTTCCGATTTGTCCGGAGGAACATATTTATATAAACTTCAGTCGGGATCATTTACGCAAGTCCGAAAAATGTCCCTCATTAAATAGCCAACAGTATGAAAACAAAGAATATATTTTTTGGAACGGTAATTCTCACGATTATCGTTGGAAACATTTCTGCGGCGGAACATTCTGCAGCGCGGAAATGGAACGAAGTGATGCTGCAGGCGATACGGAAAGATTTCGTCCGGCCGCCGGTGCAGGCGCGGAATCTTTTTCATATTTCCGCCGCAATGTATGATGCCTGGGCTGCATTCGATCAAACGGCAAAACCGTATTTGCTCGGCAGAACGGTCGGCAGTTACACAGCTCCGTTCAACGGCATCGCAGCTCCTCCGAATCTTGCCGCAGCACGGAATGAAGCGGTCAGTTACGCGGCGTTTTGTCTGCTGAGGCACCGGTACAAACATTCGCCGAATGCGCTGGCGACGAAAAACAGGTTCGATTCGCTCTTTATCAGCATGGGATACGACACATTATTCACTTCCACCGATTATTCCTCCGGTTCTCCCGCTGCGCTCGGCAATTACATCGCCCAGCAGTATATCAACTTCGGATATCAGGATGGTTCGAACGAATTGTTCGATTACGGTAACGCGTATTATACTCCCGTCAATCCGCCGCTCGATCCGATAAAATTCGGCGATTCCACAATCGTCGATCCGAACCGGTGGCAGCCGATCACCGTCGGAACATTCATCGATCAGGGAGGAAATATCATTCCTGTCAAAACCCCTCCGTTTCTCAATCCTGAATGGGGAAATGTGATCCCGTTTGCAATGACTAACGCCGACCGGACAACGTATCAGCGCTCCGGCAATACATATCATGTCTTTCACGATCCCGGAGCGCCGTCGTATCTCGATACGACGAATCCGAACGGACTTTCCACGGAATTGTACCGCTGGGGATTTTCACTCGTCTCCGTCTGGCAGTCGCACCTCGATCCGTCGGACAATGTAATGTGGGATATTTCTCCCGCTTCCATCGGCAATGTGCAGTCGATTCCGCAATCGCGGACAGAATGGAAAAGTTTTTACAAGTTGAAAGAGGGAGGAGATATCGGAAAAGGAAGAACGGTGAATCCGAAAACGGGAATGCCGTATCAGCCGAATATCGTCCCGCGCGGAGATTACGCGCGCGTGCTTGCGGAATTCTGGGCGGACGGTCCCTCCTCCGAAACGCCTCCGGGACATTGGTTTGCAATTCTGAATTACGTGAGCGACCAGCCCGGATTCGAAAAACGGTTCGAAGGTACCGGTCCGGTGCTGGACGATCTGGAATGGGATCTGAAATCGTATTTCATTCTCGGCGGCGCGGCGCATGATGCCGCAATTTCCGCCTGGGCGCTGAAAGGTTGGTATGATTATGTCCGTCCGATCTCCGCCATCCGATATATGGCGGGAAAAGGACAATCGTCCGATTCGACACTGCCGGGATATTCAAAGAGCGGCATCCCGCTGATGCCGGGATTGATCGAGATCGTTCAGTCCGGCGACTCGCTTGCCGGGGAGAACAACGAACATGTCGGAAAGATAAAATTGTATACCTGGCGCGGACATTATCATATCGCCAATCCAGATTCGAACACGGCCGGTGTCGGCTGGATTCTTGCGGGGGACTGGTGGCCGTATCAGCGTCCGTCGTTCGTCACGCCGCCGTTTGCAGGATATGTATCGGGTCACTCCACATTTTCCCGCACTGCCGCCGAAGTGATGACGCAGCTGACCGGAGATGAATATTTTCCGGGAGGAATGGGAGAATTTACCGCGAAGAAAAATGAATATCTTGTTTTTGAAGAAGGTCCAAGTGTGGATGTTCATCTGCAATGGGCAACATACCGCGACGCGTCCGATCAATGCAGTCTTTCCCGCATCTGGGGAGGCATTCATCCGCCGATTGATGATATTCCGGGAAGATTGATCGGCATGAAACTCGGACCAGCCGCAGTGCTGCACGGAAAAAAATTTTTTACCGGCCAGATCTCGGATGTAAAGGAAAATTCATTCGCGCTGAATCATCCGGGCGAATGGAAACTGCATCAGAACTATCCGAATCCGTTTAATCCTTCCACAACATTTTCATTCAGCATCAGGGAACGTTCGTTCGTGACACTTGAAGTGACAGACATTGTGGGACGCACCGTGGCGCAGGTTCTGAATGAATCACTCCCGCCCGGTTCGCATACGCGCGAATGGAATGCGCAGGGACTCCCGAGCGGCGTCTATCTGTATAGAATGCGTGCAGGAACATTCACCGCCTCCGGAAAACTGATGCTGCTGAAATAATAATTTATTTAATAGGTGATTCGTCCTCAGGAGAGAACAGTGCATCGTTCTCTCTTTTCGTATCTCCGCAGAAATATTCCTATCTTACCGCATGACGCCGCTCCCGATTGATGCAATTATTCCTGAATTACTGACAACGCTAGAACGCAGCAGCAGCGTGGTGCTTTCCGCCGAACCGGGTGCGGGAAAAACAACGCGTGTCCCGCTTGCACTGCTTCAATCGCC
>CAZQSI010000124.1:0-4202 GCA_964596155.1 uncultured Chitinophagaceae bacterium | reverse complement strand
CTGCTCGGTGCCGAACGGTTTTTTCAGCAATGCAATCGATCCTGAACCGACATTAATTTCCGGAGCATCGAACGCACCGCTCATGCCGATAATCCTCTGCCGGGAGGGAGAGCGCATGATGATTTCCACAAACGATTTTCCATCCAGCACCGGCATCATCATGTCCGTCAGTACGATGCTGATCTTCTCTCTGTTCAGGAAATATGTGCCGACTGCCTCGGCGCCATCTCTTGCGGTCAGGACGCTGAATCCGTATTCCTCCAGCGTCGATTTCAAAATTTCAAGAACAGCCGGTTCATCATCCACAACCAAGACGGTCTCCCCGTTTCCGCGGAATTCCATTGAATCACCGCTGTCCGAGGATTGCAGATGCTGAATTTTCGACGAAGGAATATAGATGACAAACTCTGTTCCCGCCCCCTCCGTGCTGTTCACGATGATTTCTCCCTGCAGATTGCGGACGATTGATTTTACCGTGGAGAGACCGAGTCCCGTCCCTTTCCCGAATTCTTTCGTTGTGAAGAACGGTTCGAACATTCGTTCCAGAAGTTCCTTCGGAATGCCGACACCGGTGTCCGACACCGACAACCGCACATATTTTCCTTTCGGCAAAAGCACTCCGTCGGCATCCAGCCGCGCTCCCAGTTCAACATTTTCCGCAGTGATGGAAATAGTACCGCCGGACGGCATTGCATCCCGGGCATTGACGCAAAGATTCATCAGTACCTGATGAAACTGCGTGACATCGCCGTAGATGATCCACAGATTGGAGGGAATGTGCGTTGTAATTTTTATCGACTTCGGAAATGTTTGCTTAATTATTTTCTCAAGTTCCGACACAATGTGACGAAGCTGGAAGTCTATTTTTTCTCCTTCCGTGCCTCTGGTGAAGGAGAGCACCTGCTTGATCAATCCGGAGCCGCGCTTGGTCGTTTCTTCCACCATGGTGAGCAGATTGAGACTTGCCTGATCCTTTAAATCCCTTCTCAACACTTCAACGATCAGCAGAATCGGCGACAGGACGTTATTTAAATCGTGGGCAATGCCGCTGGCAAGTGTGCCGATATTGTGGACCCGCTCGGCACGGAGAAAATTCTCTTCGAGGGTTTTTTGTTCTGTAACGTCGGACGACACACACAGAATCTGGTACGGCGCGCCCGAAGATTCACTCAGCGAAACTTTAATCGTCTGAAAATGATGCAATTTGCCGGTTACGGGATGAGTCATCCGGTCATCCGCTATTACAATCGGTGGAGATCCGGCGAAGAGTTCCCGTTCTTCTTCAAGTTTTTGCGAAAGACCGTTGTCGTCCGGATTGAGTTCGCGTTCCGTCATTCCCACCGCCCCGCCCGGTTTAACGCCGAAAAATGCCTCCGCCATCGGATTGGCGAAAACGATTTTTCCCTCCTTATCCTTTACCATCAGCAGCACCGGAATGGTTTCAATCACTTTGTTCAGAAATGTCGTCTGCCGGCGCAAACTTTCGTAGAGCAGCTGCTTTTCTTCGTCCGCCGCATGTTCCCGCAGCGCCCGGTCAACGGCTGAGGGCAGCCGCGCCATGTTCGCTTTTAGAACATAATCGGTCGCACCGTTTTTCAGCGATTCTATCGCTCGTTCCTCTCCGATGGTACCGGAAGTAAAGATGAACGGGATGGAGTGATCTTTTTCCCTGATATCCCGAAGCGCACGCATTCCGTCGTACGACGGTAAATTGTAATCGCACAACACCAGATCAAATTTTTTTGACCGGAAAGCTTCCAGGAAATCATTCTTATTATTGACAAGCGTAAAGGTCCAGTCATTCCCTTCAAACAGGGACTGGATCAATTCAGCATCGTTGCTGCTGTCTTCAAGATGGAGTATCTGTAATCGGGTCGGCATTGTCGGACTCCTTGTTGTGGAAACGAATATTATCGATTCGGTGCTTCATTGATCAGCATCCAGAAAATTCCGAGATTGCTGACCGCCTCTATAAATTCATTGAACTTGACCGGCTTCACGACATACGCATTCACACCCAATTGATAACTTTCAACCAAATCACGTTCCTGCCGTGATGACGTGAGCATCACCACAGGAATGGTCCTTAGATTTTCATCCGATTTTATCTGTTTCAATACTTCCAGACCGTCAACCTTCGGCATTTTGATGTCCAGCAGCACAAGTGCGGGATTTCCATGGGGTCGCTGTTCAAAACTGTTGCGTTTATACAGATAGTCCAGCGCTTCCTTACCGTCACGGACGATAACAATTTCATTGGCTACTCGATGTTCCCTCAGCGCTTCAAGCGTTAATTCGATGTCGTGTGTATTATCCTCGGCAAAGAGAATATGGCGTGATGCATTCATACAGTACCCCCGTTCTGTTGTGGAATGGAAAAATAAAAAACAGCGGATTCACCCTCGACGCTCTCAGCCCAGACACGTCCCCCGTGACGGGTGATAATCCGATGGACATTTGCAAGACCAATGCCGGTCCCTTCATATTCTTCCGCATTGTGCAGACGCTGAAACACGCCGAACATCTTGTCGTGATACTGCATGTCGAATCCGACACCGTTATCCCGGACGAAATAACTCATCGAGCCGTTCACCCCGCTGCATCCGATTGTGATCACGGATGTATCTCGAGTTTTTGTGTATTTTATGGCATTGCCGATCAGATTTTGAAAGACCAATTCGATCATCGAACGATCGGCATAGAGCGGCGGAAGCTGCTCGACGTTCCAATGAATGTTTCTGGATCCGGTTTCCATCGTAAAGCGGGCGATCATTTCTTCGACAATTTTTTGCAGGTTGACCGTTTCGAACGTCAGCGACGTTTTTCCCACTCTTGAAAAAATCAGTAGATCGTCAATGAGGTCACCCATTCTGCGGGATGATTCGGCGATGACGGAAAAATAGTGCAACAGCTGTCCGTTCAGTTCCGACCCGAATTTGAGTTTCAGCAAATCGACATATCCATTGATGTGACGGAGAGGAGCCCGAAGATCATGAGAGACGGAGTATGTGAACGACTCCAGTTCCTTGTTGGTTTCTTCAAGACTATGCCGGTGCCGCTCCAATTCACCGTCAATTCGTTTCCGCTCCGTGATATCCGTGACCGTCGATCGCGTCTGCATCATTGCTCCGTTGATGTCATAGACTGCAGAAGCATTCAACAGAACCCATAGAGTGGTGCCGTCGCTCCGCTGCATTTCAAATTCCAGATCACGGACGTGACCGCTCTCCTTGAACCGGGGAAATTCCTTTTCAAACAGTTCTGCGCTCTCATTCGTCAGCAGCGAACGGAAATTTCTCTTCCCGATAATTTCATCACGCGTATATCCGAGCCACTGCAATTCGGTTGCATTCATCCGAATGATCGTTCCGTCGGGACCGAGTGAGTGATATCCGCAGGGAGCATTATCATACAGATCATCGAGTTCATGATAGGCATTTCTGAGTGCCTGTTCGGATTTTCTCCGTCCCGAGAGATCCTTTTGAATGACGAAAAAGACGATCGAGAGCAGCAGAACAATGAACATCAGCATGATGCCCGATGCTGTCAGCGTGTCGCCAAGACTTTTCTGCTGGTTGTCCGACCTTTCCCGGAGCCGATGATATTCAAATTGTTTTATGCCGTCAATTTCGGTCCGGATCTGTTCCATGATCGCTATCCCCTTCCCTGCGGCAACAAATGCGCGTGCCGCATCCATTCCGCGCATCTTCATCAGCATAAATGATGAATCGAGCAGCGCGATACGCTGATCAATCAAAGGAAATAATTCCTGAAGCTGTTTGGTGAGTTCTTCATCGCTTGATGTCACCTGCCGAACCCTCTGAATGGCAGTATCGAGAGCATTTCTGGATTCGTTATATGAACGGATAAACGAAGTATCCTGAGTAATGACATATCCTCGGGTAAATGTCTCAGCCTCGACCACGGTAAAGTGTATCAACTCCAATTGGACAATCACTTCATACGAATGTTCCACAAGACGGTTTGTTTCGATATAGTTCCGTCCGGAAATATACGAGCCGATGCTGATGCTGATGATGCAGAGCACCGCGGCGGCATAACTCATAAAAATTTTTCGGTCAATGGAATTCATGCAAGGTCACGTTAGGACAAATTCCGGTCTTCTTTGCACAGCACTTTGGATTGGAATAAATCTTCCGGGGTGGAATTCTTTCACTAAATTCCAAAAAGTCTCAGCCATA
>CAZQSI010000123.1:0-4238 GCA_964596155.1 uncultured Chitinophagaceae bacterium | reverse complement strand
TGTGTTGATGTGCAATCTCTTCAGTTTCAACTTTATCGTCGCAATAAAACTCATCTATTATGATTCCATTAACACGTTCTGCAATATGATTATCATATGGACTTCCATTCTGGGTCATACTGATATGACAATGATCTGCTATTGGTTCCTTAATATATGTTTGGCTACAATACATTCTTAACCTTATTAACAGTTTTTTAACTCAAGAAGTGATCATTTTAAAGATCTTTTTTGAAAAAAGTTAAGAATTAAGATTTTTTGGGGGTTATCGTTCAAGAGAACGTTGAGTGAAAAGTATATAATAGTTGTTGAAAAACAGAGATTATTAACTTTTGTAGACAACTAACAGCAAGAATGCTTCGCAGCTAGCAGTGGGTAGTATAATTATTATAAACAACATCCATCAATTGCAAAATTATTGGAAACAAATTATATTGAATGATAATCAACTGTGGTTCGAAGCACAAAAAATGTGTCCAATTCGTCTCCACATTTGGAGGAACAGTAGGGAATTATAGGGAACATTGAGCGTTGATGTGAGGTAATATTTTAAAATGCCTCAATGAAATTGATATATCCGCAAGATGCCGAATAGTTGAAAAGTAGTCCTTCACTTCCCTTCCTCGGCACAAGACAAACATTATGTTCAATGACATTTCTTAATCCCTTCGTGTTGTTCGGACTCGCCGCAGCGGCGATACCGATACTGATTCACCTCTTCAATATCCGGAAACTTCGAGTCATTGAATTCAGCACCCTCACGTTTCTAAAGGAATTGAACAGAAACAAAATCCGGAAAATCAAAATCCGTCAATGGCTTCTGCTGGCATTGCGGACACTTCTCATCGTTTTAATCATTCTGGCATTTTCGCGCCCCGCACTGCAGGGCACATTCGGATCGGCAGGTTCCAGAGCAGCGTCAACGCTAGTGATTCTGTTCGATAATTCCGCCAGTATGCAGCTGCACAACGGCAAGGGATCGTTTTTGCTTCAGGGACAACGACGGGCGGAAGAGATCATCTCCACCATGCAGGAGCAGGATGAACTCTATTTCCTTCGGCTTTCGGACGTTCCACAAGCGACAACCGAAGAACCGATCCGCGATGCACGCGCAGGATTGTCATTAATCCGGGATACCGAGATCAGCACCAGATTTCGCACGATAGACGATGGAATGCGCCTCGCCTCACGGCTTTTTCAACAATCGAAAAATTTTAATAAGGAACTTTTCATCATCACCGACGGACAATCCGCATCGTTAGCTGCAGATGACAGGAAAACAGTTGAACCCGAAAAACTTTTTCCGCCGGACATCAAAGTATTTTATTCGTCACTCTCCGACCGGCAGGCCGAGAATACCTCTATTGAACATGCTTTTGTCCCGCCGACGCTCCTGCAGACCGGAAAACCATTTACACTAAACGTCCTGGTGAAAAACCACGGCACCGTTACGATTCAGAATCGGCTTGTAACGGTCACGCTGAACGGAACAAAAGTGATGCAGAAAAGTGTCTCCCTGAACGCGGGCGAAAATAAAACGATCGATTTTTTACTGACTCCGTACCGCTCTGGATTTCTCAGCGGATATGCGGAACTGGAAGATGACGGTTTTGAACAGGACAACCGCTATTATTTTACCATGGTCATTCCTGCTTCCATGAACATTTCATTGGTATCGCCTGAAGAACGGTATGCGCGGTATATTCAAACGGCATTGAACACAGCCCGCGACATGAACACCGCCTCACCGGTAAACATCACAACAATCGCTCCTGCGCAGATTACGACGACAGTGCTTTCCAATTCGGACGTTTTGATTTTTTCGGGAGTAAAAGAATTGCCACAATCGCAAGCTGAGATTGTTCGAAGGTACCTCCTGAACGGCGGATCGATTCTGTTTTTTCCGTCGGCGGATTCTGCCGTTGCACCTTATCACTATATGTCTCAGCTTGGAGTGAACTCGTTATCAATATTCCGCTCCCGGCTGACGTTTGACAAAGTTGATTTGCAGTTTCCTATCTTCCGGGGAATGTTTGAGAAACAATTGCAGGATTCAAAAACCAAAGTGGAGTCACCGGAAATTTTTTCATCGTTGAACGCGGCTTCGGACATTGGTCTCAGATCGATCATTACTATGTCCAACGGGAAGCCGTTTCTCTGGCAGCGATTGATTGGATCCGGAACACTCCTCGGAGTGGCGGTTCCGGCAACTGAAGACTGGTCCGATTTTCCCTTGAAAGGATTCTTTGTACCATTCCTTTATCAATCGGCATTGTATCTTGCCTCTCCGGTCAATGCCGGCGGCGAGCAAAAATATTGGGCAGGAGAACGGCTGGAATTTTCTTCCGATATTATGAAGAAAAAATCAAACAGTGCACACTCCGCGTTATGGTTATTTGATCCCGAGCGTCGCAATGTGCCGATGACACTCTACGGCAGGACCACTTCGGAAGGAATATCCAAAACAATGTTCAGCGTGGAGCAGGCGGATTTTCCCGGCATATATTTCGGTGTTGATAAATCCGATACTCTGCTCGCGCTGGCACTCAATACACGCAGGGAGGAATCGGCAACGACATTAAGCGGCCCGAGCGATGTTGAGGCTCTTGCAAACCGTGTCGGTATCAGTCCCGCATCACTGACGCCGTTGAATTCCGAATCGGATCTTGTACAAACGATTTCGGAAAGCCGGTTCGGTATTGAGTTGTGGAAATATTTTCTTCTTGCCGCAGCATTCGTGGCATTGATTGAAATGGTGATTGCACGGGAGCCGAAGCAGTATGTATCATCAGTGTGATCTGAAAATTTGTTATTATTAATTGTTACAGCGGTATTTTTTATGATAAATCTGGAACAGGAAAAGCGTGAACGGGCAATCGTCGTCGGCGTTGCCGCCAATAAAACGACGAAGCATCAGGAAGAGGAATACCTCTCCGAACTGGTGCTCCTCGCCGATACGGCCGGTGCGGACGTGCTGCATACCATTTTGCAGGTGAAGGATCGCTTTGATCCGGCGTATTATATCGGCAAAGGAAAAGTTGAGCAGCTTACACAACTATGCATTGACGACAACATTGCTCTTGTCATCTTCGATGACGACCTTTCCCCCGCTCAGGTGAGAAATCTGGAGCAGTCCATCGAACGCAAAGTCATCGACCGAAGCGGATTAATTCTCGATATCTTTGCTTCCCGCGCCAAAACCAACGAAGCAAAAACACAGGTCGAACTTGCCCAACTAAATTATATGTTACCCCGTTTGACGCGAATGTGGACTCATTTATCGAAGCAGTACGGAGGTATCGGAACCAAAGGTCCCGGCGAAACGCAGATCGAAACCGACCGGAGGATGATCCGGGAGCGGATCGCCACGCTCAATGAGAAACTTGCGAGGATATCAACGCAGAGAGAAACACAGAGAAAAGGCCGCAAAGAATTTTACAGCATTTCGCTCGTCGGTTACACCAACGTCGGTAAATCCACTCTGCTGAATACGCTTTCACATTCGGAAGTGTTTGTGGAAGACCGGTTGTTCGCAACGCTCGATCCGACAACGCGGCTGGTGCCGCTGGATGACTCCGTCAGCGTTATGGTCACCGATACGGTCGGTTTCATCCGGAAGCTGCCCCATCATCTCGTTGCATCATTCAAAAGCACTCTTGAAGAAGTTGTAGAAGCGGATCTGCTTCTTCATGTTGTCGATATTTCTCATCCTCAGATGGAAGAACAGATTGAAGTGGTAAAAAATACCATCTCCGATCTTGGAGCAGCTCAAACGCCGGTCATCTACGTCTTCAATAAAGTTGACGCCATCGATGATCGGTCGGTAATTAAAAACCTTCAGGCTCGCTACGAACCGTCGATTGTTATTTCCGCGCACCGCGGCATCAACATCCTCGGTTTGAAAGAGATGCTGATATCGATGATTCATTCATCGTTTACCGAAATGACGTTTACGGTATCCAATTCGGAATATAAAACCATCTCCCTGCTCCACGATCTGGCGGAAATCACAGAGCAGAAGTATGAAGAGAATGACATTATCATCACGGCACGCGTTTCCGACAAGACGAAAGATCGCGTTGAAAGAATTTTGGAGGGATTAAAGAAAAAGAAAAAATAATATCAATGCGATCGGAGTTTCTCTGTAGATTTTGAGCACTTTTTTTTTTATTTTGATTCACTCTTGCCCCATCGTCTAACGGCTAAGACAGCAGACTCTGACTCTGCTTATCGAGGTT
>CAZQSI010000122.1:0-4244 GCA_964596155.1 uncultured Chitinophagaceae bacterium | reverse complement strand
TTCTGTGCGACATCTAATCGGTCAAAAATGTCTTCTTTTAATATTTTGTTCCCTTTTTGATTCAACCAATTTGATATTTTCCTTTTAAACACTTTGGATTGCGTCAAAGAGTTTGCATCTGTAAATCGCTCTTTTATCCATCGGCTGATTAACTGCTGTTTGAGGTCCGTTATGGTGTTCAATTCGATATACATGCTCTTGATCAGTTGCTCTTTTTGTACTGTATAGTAGACATTCAACGCTATGGCAATACAAACAACAATCATTATCGAGATGACATATAGATGACGCCTCGAAAACCATTTGATATTAAAACTATTCATTTTCACCCCTCGATTCTTCAATTACCAGATTTGTTCTGATTGCCTCCGGTAATTTCTCATACATTAAACGCTTCGGACAATATATGGCTGCACCTGCAGCGATTGCATTCTGTTCGCAAAATTTGTGTTCATGGATGGTAACAATAATGACAATGGTCGATTCCATATTCTTTTTTATCAACCGTGTTGCATCAAATCCATTGATGCCTGGAAGGTCGACATCAATGATCACAATAGTTGGTCGATGTTTTTTTGCAAGAACGATAGCTTCTTCACCGGTTGTCGCTTCGAATATTACCGTTTGCGGAAATATTTCTTTCAACCAATTATTAATCGATTTTCGAAGCTCATCATGATCATCTACGATCAAGATTGTTTTTGTTGTTTGGTTGTTTTTCATGGTCCAATCTATACATTCGAATGAAACAGTGTTGTAAGGAATGTATGATAGTTGTCGTAAGGGGAATTTGAATAATAAAAACAATCGTTTTCTATTATTTCCCGGTTGAAAGGTCAAAAAAGGAGGGGCGCGTTAAACTATTTCGACGAGCATCGATATGTATCTTTTTTTCATACAATTATTGTTGAGATATCGCTTCATTAAAAGCTCTTGCCCAATCGTCACAATAATGCATAATGATGCAAATCGTGGCACGTTTGGTATGCACAATGCGGTATCAACTAATCCCTTATTTTTTTGTTAAACCATGCTGGATGGCGAAGGTGACAAGACTATGGATATTTTTTAAGCCGAGTTTTTGCATCATTCGGCTTCGGTAGGTTTCAACTGTTTTGATAGACAGAAATAATAATTCCGCAATGTTTGCGCTCGTATTTCCCTCAGCGATAAGCTGCAACACTTCCCTTTCACGGTCGCTGAGCGATTCTAATGGACTTTTGGATTCACTGCCGCTCCGCTCTTGAAGATACCCGTCGATAAGAATATCATCAACTTTTCTGGAGATAAACCGTTTTCCGGAAAAGGCCGCTTTCACGGCATCGACTACTTCCGTTCCGGCAGACTCCTTTAGCAAATAACCGATCGCTCCGGCTTGCAATGCTCGGTAGATATCTTCCAATGACGATTGCATGGATAGTATCACAATGCGAACGGATGGAAATTCTTTCGTGATGCGTAGTGTTGCTTCGATCCCATTCATGTTCGGCATGGAGATGTCCATGAGGACCACATCGGGATGGTATTGTCGTACCTTTTGAATGATCTCCAAACCGTCCGATGCCTGAGCAACTACACTGATACTGTTGCTGGCTTCCAAAATCAGTCGAAGCCCGTCTCGGACAATTGTATGGTCATCGGCGATAATTACATTGATGTTCATATTTCTTCTTTCGGAATTCCGTTCTCTTCCACTCATTCTGATTGAAAAATGTCAAGACTCGCTTACACTTCGATACAATCTGATTGAACATCATGTGGACTCGCTCAGAGTGACTGAGATTTTTGTTTTATTCGTGTCTCACCTCATAATTTTCATCCTGAGCGACGAAGATTTTTGTCAGCGACGAAGAGTGGCCAGGTTATTTTTTTACCGTAATAGTTACTGTCGTACCGTTCCCGGGCGTGGAATCAACTTTCAATGTACCGCCAATCGCTTTTGCCCGCTCAGTCATACTCACCAACCCAAGAGATGGTTTTTTTTGGTTACCCTTCACCATTGTATCAAAACCTTTACCATTATCGTGTATGGATAATTGAATATTCTTATTTTGTTCAATAAGAGAAATTGTGACAGATGTTGCACCGGAATGCTTGATCACATTTGTCAATGCTTCCTGAGTAATCCGGTACAGGGAATACTCAATTTCTTTTGATACCGACTTGTCTAAATCTTGACCGGTCACATTCAATGATATCGATGACCTTTCCGTGAACTGAGCGCCCAAAAATTTCAGCGCAGCAAATAAACCATATTCTTCCAAGACAACAGGCCGAAGGTCAAGCATTATATTACGCGTTCGCTCGATAGTATCATTTAATAGTGAAAGAGAGTCTGAGAATTTCTGATGATATTTTTCTGAACTATCCGGCGGAAGTTGTGATTTTAGATAACTTAAATTGATGGTGAGTGCTGTTAGATTTTGACCAACCTGATCATGCAATTGTTGTGACGCTTTCCGGCGAATAACTTCTTCCATTTCACTCAGGCGTTGAAGCGCATGCCGTAATGCATTGTTCGAATTCTGTAACTCCGCCAATGTCCGCTTACGTTCGGTAATGTCGACCGCCGATCCAGCAAATCCGACCAAAGCGCCATCAGTGTCATTTACTACGGAAAGCGAGAGGTGAACTGATATCTCTTTACCGGATTTGGCCTTCAACTGAGTTTCTGTTTCGAACCATCCCTTCTCTCTCACACGCGGTTGAATTTCATTCACAAGAAATGACCGCTGATCGTGAGGGTACAAAAAAGTGATTGGTTTGCCCAATGCTTCCTGTTTCGAATAACCTAACATTTTTTCAGCACCGGCGTTCCATTCAATAATCAGACCATCGAGATCAGATACTATAATACTTTCGTGAACTTGATCCAAGATCTGTGCCTGTCGTTTCAGTGCCAATTCTGATTGCTTACGTTCGGTGATGTCCTGAGTAACTCCAATGATTTTTTTTACTGAATCATTACTATCCCGCACGGGAATGAAACTGGAGGAAAATATCCTTTCTGTTTTTGCCGCATTAAATTCAAACCAGGATGATTTACCATTTAATGCACTGATTAAATATTCATCAATCCGTTTCTTGTCTTTTTCTGCGACACAGTCCAAAAATTTCATTTCCCGAACCTGATTGTTGTCTTCAAATCCCAACATCTTCAGACCTGCTGAATTCATATTTGTCATTGTGCCTTGCAGATTTATTTCATGAATGCATACCGGCGCAAATTGCACGAGATTTCGATAGTGCTCTTCGCTTTCACGTATTGAAAACTCGATATGCTTCATCTTTGTAATATCATAATTGATGCCGATCATTCTGGTCGGCTTCCCACTGGAATCTCTAATAACATCGGCATTGGCTTTAAGATAGTGCACACTATTATCCGGCCAAACAACTCGAAATTCGGTGTCGTAATGCTTTTTTCCACTTAAGGCCTGTTGAGTCTCTTCTTCACATCGAGATTTGTCAGCGGGGTGCAACCCTTGCACCCAGCCATCGTACGCATTACTGAAATCTTTTTTAGAGCGACCATACAGTTCAAACATTTTGTCATCCCAGACGAGCGTGTTGTTGAGAACGTCCCAATCCCAAATACCCAGCTGTGCAGCTCGTGTGGCAAGAATAAGGCGCTCATTCAATTTCGAATTATTTTCTTCCAGTACTTTTCGATCGGTAACATCAATCAGACACCCTCGGACTAATGAACCCTGTCCATCTCTGTTGCGCTCGATAACCCTTCCGGTAACCATTAACCAATGAATGCTCGTATCCGGATAGACAACGCGAAAATCAAATGAGTAATCATCCTTCCCTCCGGGTGCAATCGCCGATTGAATTATTGAATTCGATAGTTCACGATCATCCGGATGAGTAAAGTTAAGGAACGTGTCGAATTCCCACTTTTCCTGCTTCTTCAACCCGTACAAAGCATCATGGTTGTCCGAACGCTTCATTGAATTCGCTGGAAGATCAAATTCCCACACGGCGATCTTTCCCAATTCGGTCGCCAACCGTAATCGAGTTTCGCTATTCGTCAGGGCTATTTCCGATACTTTACGATCGGTGATATTGGAAAATATGGAAACAACAATATCCTTGGTCATATAATAGAGTGTGGTGAAAAACCATGTATTGGTAGCGGCGATATAGGTCTCATATTGTTCCGACTGATTGGTCATTGCAACTCTAACGAACCGTTGTAGTAACTCCGGATTCGATTCGTGAATACCGGGAACGATCTC
>CAZQSI010000121.1:0-4255 GCA_964596155.1 uncultured Chitinophagaceae bacterium | reverse complement strand
TCGGAGCGAAGATGCTGCTGAAGGTTGAGAACCAGACCGACGGCGGAATTAATCTCGAGAAAGAGGCAACGGGAACGGTTGCCAATGCATGGGAGGAACTGACATTCAACTTTACCTCCATTGACACGAGCAAGAAGTATCAGAAACTTGTCGTGATCTTCGATCTCGGCACCGTCGGCGACGGTTCGGCAAACTTCACCTATCTGTTCGATGATATCCGTCAAACAAGCCAGCCGACCGCTGTTCATCAGACCAATAATGTTGTTGCGTCGTATTCATTGCATCAAAACTATCCAAATCCATTCAATCCATCTACGACGATTTCATATTCTCTCGAAAAAGGGGGTATGGTGACTCTGAAAGTATATAATATGCTTGGTCAAGAGGTCGCAACAATCGTCGACAGAGAAATGAATGCCGGATTGCATACGGCAACATTTTCAGCATCACATTTGTCGAGCGGAATCTATCTGTATCGTTTAACATCGGGTACATTTACATCTATGAAAAAGATGATGTTGATCAAGTAGTAAAAGACAGCAATATTTTAGCATTGCAATAAAAGAAAAAGAGATCAGGAATGGCGGCAACGGTGATGGTTGCCGTCATTCTTTTACCGACTCCAAGAATAAAATATTCAATTCTGATGTTATTGTTTCAATAATACAATCATTATCATTTTGATAACTTTTTCCCAAAATTGTGAATAACAACCTTTCAAAATGAGATAAAATTAAACATTTCCGTCCTTGGCATAATTAATGCAATCTTAATCACAAACCGTTTTTTAACACAATAATAGTTAACACGGCATTTAAAACAGACAAATCCTCGATGATTATTGATAAAAACCGTTCAATCAATGTGATGATAGTTTCAGGAATATCAATGTGAATACTCCAGTGGTACTTGGTGCGGTATTCGGAATTATCATGGTCATGCTGCCGAATTTCACGCCGGATCTTTTGAATGCCGGATTTTTGGCAACATTTATGATCGTTTTTGTTATCCCGCTGTTCTTTTCTAATCGACTTGTGAAATCCGGAGAGAGTTTTTTCCACATTCACCACTCCATTGGAAAAAAAATTATATCAATTCACGGAATTCTGTTTCTTTCGATTTTCCAGATATTTGCCCTTCTCTGCTCGATTGACTATTTGCTGTCACATATTTTTGGAGATGCTCATAACATAGCTTTGTTGGGAACAATTGTTGCGTCAGGTTTGATAGCAGTCACCGGAATTCAGCGGATCGTTTCGGCAGTGTATATGATTACCGGAACAGCTGTCGTGAGCGGATTGGCGCTGTTACTGATAAACGGAGTCTTCTTTAATATTCCTCTTGCAACCGTTTTCCATCCTTCCTTGTTTCAATTAGTCAGTCATGTCGGAACAGTTTCTTTAATCAACCAGAACGCTCTGTTTGTTATTGCCTCGATGTCAATTATTGTTTTTTGGCTGTTATGGATGGAGCCGGTGACAACGTCGAGGGTGGCGGTTGATGATAGAAACCGAATTACCGTAAAATCCGCAGTTATCAGCGGAATAATCTTATCCGGAGTGTTCGTTGTCTTTTCAGGTGAATTCGGATTTCGAAGCGCAGCCGGAGGATATGAAACAAGTCTTCTTGACGAATTTGTAATTTTCACTGCGATTGCGGGACTGTTCGGACTTTTTGTTTCCTCTTTTCATTCTGTCGGAGTTCAGGTCGCACACAACATCTATCCTCAGTTCGCAGCCGGCATCGTCAAAGAAAAACAGGAATTAATAGAAAAATTATCGACCGTATTTTCCGTCATCGGTACGATTTTGTTAATTCCGGTTGTGCGGAACGCCGGAGGAGAAGTGATAACGTGGTATATCATGTATTTGACTTTTTTTACCGGTCCGATTGTCGCAGCATTTTTCATTTTGGTTGTTTCAAAAAAAATAAACGGCACGCTGCTCTCCATGAGTTTATTGGCGGGTGAATGTTATGCGCTGTCCGAGTTTGCATCAATCTCGTTGTTTCAATTTTCCCTTCTTAGTGATACTGCAAACTTTTATCCGGTGCTGCTTGTAAGTTCTTTTATCACGATTGTGAGTTATGCCATTGGTCTCAGAGTAGGGGACATATCTGCCGTACAAAAGATGCTGGCACGAATGAAACTGTTGTAGGTTCTAGTACATAAAACGATTCACCATTGTTGTAGCAGTTCACAATTCATTAATTCATAATTACAGGAGGTACAATTATGCGAAAGTTACAA
Organism: uncultured Chitinophagaceae bacterium; assembly: GCA_964596155.1. Classification (GTDB taxonomy): domain Bacteria; phylum Bacteroidota; class Ignavibacteria; order UBA10030; family UBA8401; genus UBA8401. The sequence goes on along the minus strand of CAZQSI010000121.1, from coordinate 2,007 downwards.
TATTTGCTTTTCGCAATTGTCGGCGCAACCTTGGTTGCGTACGGACAATATACAATGATCGATAATTTCGATCATCCGCGGCCTGATACCGTGATGAATACGGGTCTGGAAGCGCCGTCGACCATCAAACTCTCAGCCGATGCTGCAGATAAAGTGGAAGGCAGTGCATCGGTAAAAGTGCGCGCTGTTCTTGCCGACAAACACTCATGGGGTACATTTGCCGAATTCGGCGCTAATGCCAAAGAAGGAGAATATTTTAACTGGAGTTCAAGCGAATCGCTTAGTGTCTGGATTAAAGTCAAAATGGCACCAGCAAAACCGGAAAACATTGTTTTCCGAATTCAGGTGCAGGATCAGCCAAATTCAGGAGATCCGGTAGAATTTTGGATGTATGAACACACGACGGTGATAGATAAAGTTAACTCCGGATGGGTGAACCTCAGATTATCATTACGTGCTCGGACTTCAACCGGCGGTGAAGTACCCGATTCAACCGGATTTATTCTTCCCCCTGTCGGATGGGGATTGTCGCAAAACAATCAGAAGTTCGATCTCGACAAGCTGATCTACTGGCGATTGGTGCTCGTCTCCGGCACGATCGACATCGATTCAATGGAGGTAAACTTTGATAAGTTTGAACGATTTGGTACCAAGGCAAATCCGGTGACAATTTTTAATGGAATCGGCTACACCAGCATCGTCACCAATACGTTTTCGTGGGGACAGTCCCAGGTTTCCGTTGAAACAGGAATGGGAACAACCAACAAAACAAATGCCATTAAATGGACGATGGGAAATGAATGGGGCAACGGCTGGTCCGGATGGGGTTTGGATTTAACACCGACGAATATGGTCGGCGCGTGGGCAAAAGACAGTCTCCAATTTAAATTAAAAGCGGAGCCAGGCGTCGATTCTCTGAGAGTTCAATTTGAATCGGCAGGCGGCACACGAGGAATCATATTTAAACCGGTTGCCGACAATACCTGGAAAACATATAAATTCGCATTAAGAGATATGAAGTTTGATGACGGTAAGCCAAATTTTGACTCATCAGCCGTCAAAGTGTGGGGATTAATGGCGCAGGCTACCGCAATAGCGGGTAAAGTTGTCTATATAACGGATATTTGGACCGGAAATCCTGTGTTCGATGTTATCCCTCCGGAAGCTCCGACAGGAGTTGCGGCAATTCCCGGCACATACGTGAACGTCGTAACATGGACCGATGTACCGAATGAACCGGATGCACGATACAATGTGTATTTCAGTGAAAACCCAATTACAAGTGTTGCCGATTCAACGGTTGAAGATTTACCGCCATACAACGTGGCTGCGCTTACCGGTGCAGTGAATCATGTACTTCGCGCCCCGGCAACAGATCAGAACATTTCATACTATTATGCGGTGAATGCTAAAGATGGTTCGAGCAATATCGGTCCCGCAGGCTTAAGCGCGAAAGTGACAACGATGGCAAAAGGCGTTCCAGTAATCAACTTCGGAACTCCTGCCGGATATGCAACCGATGCATCATTGAATGAATGGACAGCAGCAGGAATTAAACCGATCGCGATCAGTAAAACACCGGCGACTGGAGAAGGTCATGTCGTTCCTAATACCGTGATCGATTCCGATGCCGATCTTTTTGTCCGCTCATACCTTGCGGTAGATGCAACGCATCTCTATGTCGGATTCGACGTTGTGGATGATATTGTCAGCACTGACAGTTTATTAAACTTGCAGGCAAGTTATGCTGTCGACTGTCCGGATCTGTTTATCGGGCTGTACGACTTCCGCGGCAAGAGACACAACGGTTACAAACGCGGAGCAACTCCTGATTATCATCTTCGCTTCTCGAAATATGGTTTGATCCTCGACAATCCGGGTAATTTCAAGTACATGTTGCGTCCGGGAGCAAATTACTCTTGGAAGAAGAAAACACTCACACCCGGCTACACGATCGAAGCAAAAATTCCGTTCCAGACTTTTGTTGACTCGTCATCAGGCGACAAT
>CAZQSI010000120.1:0-4324 GCA_964596155.1 uncultured Chitinophagaceae bacterium | reverse complement strand
ACGGCCAACGTAACTCGTCGGCTGCCGTCCGTTAGGGCGCAGCACATTGGCAGTAGTTATGAAGAAGAAATCTTAGAGGAGTGTTCTTTGAGCCAATGAGAGAGTTGAGATTTTTTAAGCTTTCCGGAAGCCAATGAAATCATCATTACATAGGTCTCCTTTTCAGGGGCAATGATTTCCCATCCGTTTTTTTGAAGGAAAATGTCCATCAACACCAGTGAGACACGTTTATTTCCATCTACAAAGGGATGGTTCATACAAACATGAAACCCATATGCTGCGGCCTTATCAAAGACAGTCTTGTGAATATATTTTCCCCCGGCAGTCATTTTGGGTTGTGCTAATGCGGAATCGAGGAGATGTTGATCACGAATACCTGCTTCGCCGCCGTAACGGTGAAGTAAGTCCGTATGAACCGTTAGTACGACTTCTTCGGGGATGAAGTGAACAGGCATTATTTTGCCAAAGCCTTAAGCGTGTTGCGATAACGCATATTTGTGCGATCATAGGCGTTGGCCCATTCAGAGAATTTCGGATCAAACGGAGTGAGAATGACACCTTCTTCAGTTTCAACAAGGTGTAATTCATCGCCTTCATTGAGATGATAATTTTCAATAATCGTTTTGGGTAATGTGATTCCCAAACTGTTTCCGACACGTCGAACGGATGTTTTGAGCATGGTTGTTCTCCTCAAGGATATTTGACATTATAACATATGTATTACAATAAATCAAGTGCTGCACCCTGACCTGTCGCTCATATTGACGCAGCGTCTGCGGCGATAAACATCAGGGTCGCCATACACCTTGGCTTTACTCCGTTAGGCGGCAATTAATGAACATCACTGTGAAAATAACGAATATACTAATTTGTATTTTTGGACTTTTCTTTCTCAAGGGTTGTGACACTCCAACAGACGTTGCGAATAATCATGACCTTATATGGTTGCGGGGATATATTAAACCGTATGAGGCAGTTGCTTTCGGGAAAATAATAATGGCAACAACCGTTGGTACAACCAGATTCACTTTTACAGAAAGTGAAATTGATTCATTCGGTTATTTCTCAATGTATGCTCAGGCCCCTCCAAATTATTTACTCAGCACCAATGATTTTGATACTATTTATTATGTTGCCAAATCGGTTCGATATTTCAGCAATACTTCTGCACTTTTCTATAAACATAATTTCTTCTCAACAATGAAAGATGGTGTTGGAAATGGATATGTGATCTGTATTGGTGATTCTGCCAAGATGATTTACGGAGTATATATTGTTTATAGTACGGAAAATGTTTCTATTTCAGGTATTGACTCGATAGCAGCTGTAAATAAGATTCATGTCCGGGAATACGAGGTACAGTTAAATATGGGTTGGAATATTGTCTACGATAAATTGGTGTATACTGATTCCAGCATTGTTAGATATAAACAAGTTGCAGACAATAATTATAAAATTAATTGGATGCACTTTGGTAATTAATATTGCCGCCTCACCGGCGGTTCGATCGGATCACTCATAAAAACTTTCGGGCAGGCTGTTCAACCTCGGGGCGCTTTTGTTCAAATGTCGAAAGTTCTAAACACAACATAGGTTACGAAACATCACTTTCATCTCGCTCCCAAGCACCGCTTCAAGTAATATGAATTATCATAACGCGATTGTTTCAAAACACCCAAGCGGAGCTTGGGTAAAGCAGCACGTTCCCAAACAGAGCTTGGGAACGAGATGAAAAAAACGAAAGCGCGAAATCGGTGAAGCATAATATTCTTTTTGTTGTCGCAATGGTCATGCTGGGATATGCCGCATTGTGTGCCTTGCTCTTTTTCTTCCAACGTTCGCTCATCTACTTTCCCCAGCCGCGGATGGTTACTGCTCCGGAATCAACATTGATGTTAACAACGGATGATGCTGAACTGGTCGTTACTGTTCGACCGCATGAAGGACCGAAGGCGATCGTTTACTTCGGCGGCAATGCGGAAGATGTCTCCCGAAATCTGGATCCGTTCTCCAAAGAATTTCCCGATTATGCATTATTTCTTTTGCACTACAGAGGATACGGAGGAAGCTCCGGAAGTCCGAATGAGGAGGCAATGCATCGCGATGCGGAAGCTTTGTTCGATTATGTCCATTCACGGCATCCGGAAACCGTAATATTCGGACGCAGTTTGGGAACCGGCGTTGCCGTACGTCTTGCAAGCAAAAAGCCGGCGTCACGATTGATCCTTGTTACGCCGTTCGACCGGTTGACGGACATCGGCGCGGATGCGTATCCCATCTTCCCGGTACGGTGGCTTATGCTGGATACATATGATTCCGGAGCATATGCTCCTGATGTCGCGATTCCGACGACGATCATTATGGCAGAGTTTGATGTGGTAATCCCCCGGTCAAGCACGGAAGCTCTCTACAACCGTTTTAAACATGATGTTGCTGCGATGACGCTGATTCCCGGAGCGGGACACAACAATCTCAACAGCATGCCGGCCTATCATACCGCACTTCAGGACACTTTTCAATAATACCATCTTATATAAAATAGCCGAACTAATTTTTGGTTGAACCGGGACTGCATGCCGGAATTAAGTTTTAAGAGTCAAAAATTTTTTGTTCATTATAGAAGAGCATCCCCGATAATCCGCCGAATTCGGCGATTCTGTGTGACCGTTCATCGGGAAGCCGCACCGTGATGCATGTTTGATTGAACCTTGTTCAGAAAGGAGCGAACACCGATGGCAGCCGATACCAGCACGAAAAAAACGAACCGAAAGAAGTCACCCGACAGAGCATCGACGAAAACCCAAAAGAAGGCGAAACTCCCGACGAGACGCACCACTGTCACAAAAAAACAGGCGGAAGCTGAACTTCATAAAAACGCCCGGCGGGTGACGGAAAAGGATGTGAAAAAGGTGCTGAAAAAAAAGGCGTCGATCGAAAAGAAATTTCTCGGAGAAGGTCCGCTCGGACGCTTCATTGAGGATGGAAAGCTGATGATCGCGTTGGTGAAGGATTATTCAAACGGCTCATACACGAAAATTCCATTTTGGACTATCGCCGCGATCGTGGCGGCGCTCTTGTATGTTTTAAATCCGGTCGATTTGATTCCCGATTTTATTCCGTTTGTCGGATTTGTTGATGATGCACTTGTCGTCGGTGCCTGTCTGATGATGGTTGAACAGGATCTTCACACGTATAAATCATGGAAGATCAAAAAATAATTTCGATTGCCGCGCCGGGTGGCGATGAAACATTGAAACGCCGGCAGGCATAGACCGTTTCATTCATGGTGATGTTTTGAAAGCAATGATTTGCACCGCCTACGGTCCGCCGGACGTTCTCCGTCTCACCGACGTTGAGAAGCCGGTTCCGAAGCGAAACGAAATTCTGATAACAATCCGTGCCACAACGGTGACGGCGGCTGATTACCGTATCCGCGGTCTGAATGTCCCTGATGGATTCGGCGTATTGATGCGGATTGCACTGGGATTTCGAAAGCCGAGAAGAAATATTCTCGGAGTAAACTTCTCCGGCGTGATAGAGTCAACGGGGAGCGGGGTGAAACATTTTAAAGTAGGAGAAAGAGTCGTCGGTGTATGCGGGATGAAGTTTGGCGCCTATGCGGAGTATATTTGTATCGCTGAGAACGACGTACTGGTGAAAATGCCCGCCTCAATGAGTTTTGAAGAAGCGGCCGCATTTCCATTTGGTGCATTGACGGCATTGTATTTTTTGCGGGACAAGGCAGGAGTAAAAAAAGGGGATCGCGTTTTGATTTACGGAGCATCGGGTTCCGTCGGCACCGCAGCTGTTCAGCTCGCGAAATATTTCGGCGCTGATGTATCGGCGGTCTGCAGTGCCGGCAACGCCGGTTTGGTGCGCTCACTTGGGGCGGAGAACGTTATTGATTACACCGCAGAGGATTTTTCGAAAAAAGGCGTACAATACGATGTTATTTTTGACACCGTGGGAAAATCCTCTTTTTCTGATTCCATCGCTGCTCTGACCGACCGCGGGTGCTATCTTTTGGCGGTGGCGGGAATACCTCTTCAGCTCAAATCCGTTCTGCTCTCGGCGACAGGGAAGAAAAAGATCATCGCCGGAGTGTCGGGAGAAAAAAAAGAGGATCTCGATTTTCTTGTAAAACTCTATGAAGAGGGAGCGTTGATTCCGGTCATCGACCGGCAATATGCATTCGAAGACTTGCCTGCCGCCCACGCCTATGCCGAGCAGGGGCATAAAAAAGGGAATGTTGTAATCACCGTCTGAACACATCGTAAAGGATGCGGATGATGAAAAAACGTACTCCGTCATTTATGTTGATTGC
>CAZQSI010000119.1:0-4433 GCA_964596155.1 uncultured Chitinophagaceae bacterium | reverse complement strand
GATTATGGAAACGGAGCAGCAGGTATGATTGCATTTAGCGGCAATAATGTCTGGCTTTCAGCTTATGATGCTGATGGTGTTGTTAATCATCCTGCGATCTATAAATCGACGGATGCCGGCGCAACTTGGTCGTTTACAGCAGTAACAAATATGGAAGCAAGCAAACGCTATTTCTTCCGCAACTTGTCATTCAAAGATGCCAATGTTGGATATGCAGTTTCGGGCGGTGCAGGCCATGCCGGAAAACTTCATAAAACAACGGACGGCGGAGCAACATGGAGCGATACGTTGAATTTGGAAGTGGGCGTTGATCGTTTGAACCAACAAGTCATCGGCGTTAATGCAATCCCCGGAACAAGCACTGTTGTTGCAGTCGGATTCAGTTCGGCAACAGGATCGAAATCGTGGATTTCGAATGATGACGGTGCAACATGGACTGCATTAAGCACACCCGGAATCACGAATACAAACCTTAACACAGCAGCATTCATTTCGCCCACAAAAGGATTTGCGGTTGGGACAAGAAACGTTTTGTCGTATACACCTTCTGTGGAAGTAACATTCACAGTCAATACAGCCACTGTTCCTGATACATTAAAATCGACATCGACCGTTCAAATGCGCGGTGATGGAGGCGGATCAGGCGGATTACTTGACTGGAATGGTGCTTCAAGCGTTCGATTCTCAAACATCGGCGGTGATTATTGGCAGGCAAAAGCACGCTTTGCCCCCGGTGCAAATTTCCCGTACAAAATTTACACGCATGCACAATCAAACGTCGGTGCAGGACATCCCGGCGAACACAACGGCTGGGAGAATGATATTCTCGGCGGCGGCAATCGTAATATGGTTGTCGGACAAAACGATACTGTGATTGCAGTACAGTTCGTTAACGGATCGCCGGCACACCAGAATCAATTCTGGCGCCCGTACGTTGAGAATGATTCGATTGCAGTTACCTTTCGTGTGAACATGGCAAACCAGGAAGATTTCAACCCGACAGCTCAAATTGTCGGAGTAAACGGAAGCTTCAATGGTTGGGGATCACCTACGTTTGTTTTGAAACAAGAAGCAAATCATGGCAACGGCGGTTCAGTTGCATATGATGGAACAAAATTCTGGTCTGGTACGATTAAATTACCATTAACAAAGGCAAATGTTGACACATTGTCAGCTCCGATGGAATATTTCTACAAATTTGTACAAAAGACCGGATCGGATACAAAATGGGAAAGTATTTCCGATCGTAGTTTCCAAATCAAAAAAGGAAGCCGCGATACCACATTATATTGGAAATGGTGGGATAACGTAGGAACAAAACCGCCGGCAGGAACTGATACCGCGATTGTTCGATTCCGTGTTGATATGACCCGCGCCATCCAGACAAACGGTTATGTGGTTGGCGATACAGTTCAAGTACGTTATGGTTTTGCAAATTCTGCTAAAGTTGTTGGAACAAAGAACCTTGTAAAAGAAGGTTTGACCTTCTTCTATTCTGCTACAGATTCAATGATCACTGGTGTGAACATTAAAGGTGATGGAACAGGAAAACCGCTCGTGTATCAATACTACCTTGTGAAGAACGGACAGGATTATCGCGAAGTCTATTATAACTTCGGATATTCAGGTTCCGACGTCACATTGGCAGAACGACGTCTTATTCCGTTAACAGCAAAATCCAATGTCGCACAGGATACGTCCAAAAACGTTACCAATGCAACACGGTGGCCCTTCTGGCGCAATACACGTAAGTTGACAAAGGATGTTGATGTGAAATTTACCGTTAACTTACAGCCTGCGTATTATCAAGTCCTTCAGGGAGTACCCGGAAAGGATACGCTGTTCGATATTCAGGGTCCGTGGAATATTACAAAAGGCATCAGAGACTCCATCTATAAATGGGGAGTTTCGATCAACGGTCCTGCCGCTGGCGGATGGGCATCATGGGGAACGGCATTATACAATGATGTAACAAGAAAAATGTATGATGACGGTACCAATGGCGACGAAAAAGCCGGCGATCGTATTTACACCCGGATTATCAAATTCTACAAGGATTCTGTGAACAACGTTGTTGGACAGGAATTCAAGTTTGGTATCCGCGGCGGTGATAACGAAGGCGGAAAGGGCGGATTTGGCAATAACCACATCGAGAACATCAACGATGCATCGGCTACTGCCACAATCCACAGCCAGTTCGGCAGCATCAATCCTTTGTATTACGATACATGGGATTTCGCAGCTGAAAAGGCAAAGAATCCGTTAAGCGTGAGCCTGACGGATGGTTCTGTCCCGACAGTATATGCACTCGAACAGAACTTCCCGAATCCGTTCAACCCGTCAACATCCATTAACTATTCCATTCCGATGAATGGTCTGGTGACCCTGAAAGTCTTCAACATTCTCGGTCAGGAAGTTGCAACGTTGATCAACAAAGAACACCTTGCCGGCAACTATACAGCCACATTCAATGCAGGTGCACTGGCCAGCGGTCTGTACATCTATCGCCTTGAATCCGGCAGCTTCACTTCCGTTAAGAAGATGATGCTGGTCAAGTAAAAGAACCAAAAGCGATGAAGTGCGAAAGCATTTCATCAGTGATTCAGCACAAAATTCCCGTCATCACGTCTGATGACGGGAATTTGTGTTTTAAATGGTGTTTCCAAAAAAAATGGCATAATTATTTGACATGTCCTCGGAAATTCGTTATAATTTAATATCACGTTTTGACCCCAAGAGCAGTTGAAATTCCACAGATTTTCTTGCAGCGAATAATCTCAATAGAATACTTCGATGATATCATCATCCATCGTGTTTTTATCATTTCCGTCGCAATTCCACAGTATTCGTAACATCACTCACCGTTCATCTTTAGAATAAAGATGAATTCACTAATTTCACAACATTCAGGAGCTCTATGATGAAATTTCTAAAAACCATATCAATTCTTTCGCTGTTTGCGTTATCTGTAGTGCCGAACATGGCACATGCTGATGTTTTTGCGTCAAACATTCGAATCACGCAGCAGGGCAGTCAGGCGATCTTCGACGGTATCTTCAAGGATGGTACGGGTATCGAAATTCGATTTGTTCTTAGCGACCATGCTGATTCGGTTGTTGCTGTTATTAAAGAAGGAGGAACTGAAGTTCGACGATTCACCACAAACGATATCGCAAGAGGCGATCAATCAGTCGTTTGGGACGGCAAAAACAATGCAGGAGTCTATGCAGCACCCGGAGATCATGCGTATACGGTCGAACTGACCACGTATGACAAAGGGTATGCGACGTACACAACGCTCTATGACCAGAACCACGGTATCTTTACCCGGGGTGTCACTGCGATCACAAATCCTGCTTTGAAAAATTTTGGATTTATTTACACGGCAGATAACGGCGGTTACAGCGGCAAAGGTACGGGTGTGATGCGTCATGCGGCCGATGGAACTGAGTGGGGTGATGTAAAAGGAGCGGCTAAATTGACGACAACCGGTTCAACAATCGGAAGTCTGCTTCGCTATTCGTCGGAAGCAGATCAGGAAGGATATGTCTATTTATTGAACCGATCTTCAACCGCCGGTCAGGTTCATCGCTATCATACTGATTCATTGAATATTGTAATGATAGATTCCGGTCAATATAATACAACGATTCAAGGGATTGGAATCAGAGGAACTGGCAGCGGCCGCTATCTCGCCATTGTTGGATATCAGACAGTATATGGATTTTTACTCGGAAACAAAGCGTCCCATTTTTCGACAAAGGATATCATTCTGGACGGCGACTCAACCGTCGAATATTATGATGTTGCATTCGGACGTGATTCAATGATGTACGCAACATATTGGTATACTGCCAAAGATACAGGCAACACGGGAAAATCGGGTGTTGCTAAATTTGATATGACTGGTTATAACGGTACACCGCGAAAGTTGACGGATGCAGTGTGGAAAACAACAGCAGTTGTCGGAAAAACAACAACGATAGCATATTACAAACATCCTGCCGGCGTTGCTTCAGACAAAGTGTACTATGTGATCAACGGAGCCGGATCTCCCGCGACGGGGATTTATGCAATCGCCGACGTGAATACGACACCCGCTGTATCGCAAATTTACGTCGATGAGACCGGAGGAAACTCCTCAACGCGTGCCGACATTACGGTCGATGCAGTTGGCAACGTGATTCATTTTGAAAATTCGACAGAAAATGTCGCAGTCATTTCTCCTGCGACCGGTCCGAATAACTTTAAAACTACCTCAGCATTTTCATTGAAAGTATTTAATGCCGTTTCCATTGCTGAAGCAGTTGTAGATGCAAACAATGATAATATTCCTGATAGTCTCGGAAAAACAGTCACGGTTGTCGGTATCGTGAATAGCGCCAACTGGCAGGGACCGTCAGGACTCGCTGTTTCCATTCAGGATGACAACG
>CAZQSI010000118.1:0-4458 GCA_964596155.1 uncultured Chitinophagaceae bacterium | reverse complement strand
CGGTTTCGGAAAAAGTCCGCAAAATCTTTTACCGGCACAGAGATATTTTCGCGTCGCTCTTGTATGCCGACTATTCTATACAACAGTTCTTTGATGCGTATTCGAAACGAAACGATTTCAATAATACAATTTTTATCATCACCGGCGATCACCGGCTTATTCCGATTCCGGCGGATTCCAGACTCGACAGATATAGAGTCCCTCTCATTATCGCGTCTCCGATGCTCATTCGTCCGCAGCAATTTTCCTCCGTCTCAACGCATGCGGATATTGTGCCGACGCTCCTTGGTTTGCTTCATCACCGTTATTCGATGAACCTGCCCGCCGATCAGCATTGGATCGGAATCCGGATTGATACCTCCGTTTCATTTCGAAATAACCGCTCGCGCGCATTCATGCCGTATAAAGGAACTATTTCCGATTACCTCGACGGAGAATATTTCCTTTCCGGCGAACGAATCTTCAGAATTGATGATAAGCTGTATGCAACCGAGATTGTTGACGACGATGTAAAAAAGCGGATGACAGCCCAACGGGAAGCTTTCATCCGTTTGTGCGAGTATGTTACGACGAAGAACAAAATCATGCCGTCGAAATTCAACCGTCCGTCCGGTCAGACGTTCTTCGCCGATGATTCGCTTTTTGCGGAGATTGACAGATGGGGAATGAACAGCGACCAGCTCTTTAATGCGGCGAGGGATACGGCATCGCGCGGTTACTATACGGAAGCACGGATGCTCTGCAGAAGATTACTGGCGATAAACGGCGACTATCATGATGTTCGGTTGCTGCTCGGCAGCACGTTTGCGTGGGAGCGGCGGTACGAAGAAGCGTTGACGCAGTTTAACGAAATCATCCGCCGTTCCCCGAATTATCCCGATGCTTATTTCGGTGTTGCCCGCATCGACTTTTGGAACGGCAATTATGAAAACGCATTGGTGAATGTCACCAAAACCGTGACAATGACGCCGGATAATATTGCCGCGCGCATGCTGAGGATCAAAGTACTTCTGGCATTGGACAGGGAGGGCGATGCGCGAGCGGAACTGGAAAAAATACTTCAACGGTCGCCCAATCATGCGGAAGCCCGTGAGTTGCGCGGTAATCTTCTGCGCGGATCCCTGAATCAGTAAAATGATATACGGCGATACTACATTTGTTTTCTGACATAACCCTGGCTTTGTATGAAACAGACGTTCATCCTATTTCTTGTATCCGTTCTCTCGGCACCGTTGGTGCTGCCGCAAACTCCGATTGATTCACTCGGTTCCGAAGCATTGTTCTTCCGCGCCCGCGATCTCGCATTCGACGGCCGGCGGGATTCTGCAAGGATTCTTTTGAAGAAGGCGCTTGCGAAGAGTCCGGCGTACGCCGATATCCGCATCCTGCTGGCGCGCACCTATGCGTGGGACGGCATGAGAAACGACGCACGCAAAGAATTGAAGACCGTGTTGAACGATAATCCCGATTATCGTGATGCACTCTCTGCGGCAATTGATGTGGAACTGTGGGACGATCAATACGAAGCGGCGTTGGCGTTGTGCAACACCGCGCTGCGCCATCATTCCAACAACGAAGAGTTTTTGGTGAAGCGGGCCAAGGCATTCCGCGCATTGAACAGAGATGCTGAAGCGCTCAACACCATTGACATGCTTGAAGATGTGAACCGATCCAATCCGGAAATCCAACCGCTGAGGGAATCGATCGCTTTGCAGTCGATGAATCAATATGTCAGTGCCGGTTACACCTATGACCGGTTCTCCGTCCGGTTTGATCCGCAGCATCTTGTTGCGCTGCAGTACGGCAGATCCACCGCGTACGGTTCGGTGATCGGAAGAGTACATATTGCCCAAAAATTCGGCGGCACCGCCCTGCAGTATGAAATCGACGCGTATCCGCCGATCGTGGACGGACTGTATGGATTTTTCAATTACGGTTATTCATCCTCCTCGCTCTTTCCGCAGCACCGGATCGGCATGGAAGGATTTTTCAAACTTCCGCATAGTTTTGAAGGTTCGCTCGGATTCCGCTATCTCTCGTTTGGACCGGGAAGCAGCGTAACAATGTACACCGGATCACTGGGATATTATTACGGCAATTATTGGTTCTCGCTTCGTCCGTATATCACTCCGGGCAATGTCAGTTTTTCCCGTTCCATTTCATTGACGACACGAAGATATTTCGGAGGGGATGGTGATTACGCATCGTTGAAAATCGGCGTCGGTGCGTCGCCCGACGAGGACAGATATGTCGATACGCTCGGAGCGAATCTCTATAATCTGAAAGCGCAAACCATCGGCATCGGCTATCAGTATGTTATCACTATCTATTCAACATTGAATTTCACTGCCGATTATACCAATCAGGAATTGTCGAGGCCGGCAGGTACGTTTATGAAGATAACCTCGATCTACATCGGTTATAAATATAAATTTTAAGATGACAAATCAGCTCATCCTACAGCCGATCGGCATCATCCGCACACCGTACCGCGAAAAACAACACGCTCCGCGCCAGCCGGGTATCGACAAAGAATCGGTCATCGGCACCATCGAATTGTATCCGGACAAAAATTTCGATCAGGCACTCGAATATCTGGAAGGATTCGAACGGATCTGGATTATCTCGTGGTTTCATCAGAATTCGGAGTGGAAACCAAAAGTGCTTCCGCCACGGAGCGGACGAACAAAAAGGGGTGTTTTTGCAACGCGGTCTCCGCATCGTCCCAATCCCATCGGACTCTCGCTCTGCACGCTGATTGATCTGAAGGGAAGGGTGATCCGCGTGAAAAATCCCGATCTGCTGGATGGGACTCCGGTGCTGGACATTAAACCGTACATTCCGTACGCAGAGGCCTTTCCGGATTCGGAAATCGGCTGGCTGGCGGAGGTGGAACATCAGGAAGAAGCGCCGTTTACCGTAGACGTATCAGCAAAAGGGAAAGAGCAGTCGGCGTGGCTCGCATCGGTTCACGGCATCCATCTGCTTGAACGGGCAATTGATATTTTATCGTTCGATCCGTTTCCCCATTCATACCGGAGGATAATGAAGCATGAGAGCGGCGGATTTGTGATGGCGATTAAATCGTGGCGGGTGCTCTATTCCGTATCGGAAAAGAATGTATCGATATCGGAAATTCAAAGCGGTTATCCGCCGGAGGCGCTTGTCTCGGCAACGCGGAGCGAAGAACCGCTGCACGACCGGCGCGCGCATGAAGAGTTTCATGCGAAGTGGATGCAGCAAATGTAAGATTGTGTTTATCGCCCGCAGATGAATCGTTCACTTCCTTCGGTCTCCCGCCGTACGGCTGAAAGAAAGAAGCAGAGTCCATGAAAATAATCCTAAATAAAATAATTCTTCTCATCATCTTGTGCACTTCGCTTCAGGCGCAGCTGCTGGAGCGTGTTCATTTCTTTCCGGATTCGGCGTATGTCTCCGCATTCACGGCGGATGTGCATGAACATAAAATGCAGGTGGAAAATATTCTGCTCACACGAAATGAGCGGGCAACAATGGGAGGCATCTTCCGGATTCTCAACATCGATCTACTCGGAACAACCGTGCAGGGAAGTCTCGGCGCATCCGTCCACTTTGAACTGCAGCCGCTGGGTCAAGCGCACATCATTTCCAATGACTATTACGTCGATTACCTTATTCTCGATATCCCGATTCGTGAAAAGTTTTTCGCTCGGATTGTCACCGGACACACGAGTCATCATCTCAGCGACAATTGGTATGAACGGTTGAAGCTGACGACAGCGTTCCGGTATTCAAGGGATTACGTCCGCCTGTTCGCCGTCCATGAACAGAATGCGAACGAACAATGGTATATCGGTATGGATTACGCGTACATCTTTACCGTCGGAAAGCGGACAACCGATCCTTGGACATTTCAGGCGGGAGGAAAATATCCGTTTGGAACGGTTTGGGATCTATTCACGATGTATGCATCCTTCGATTCGAAAATACGACAGGAAGCGGGATTTGCCGCGACCAACGCGGTTCAATTCGGTCTTTCCGTTCCGATGCAATATCATCGCCTGGTGAGGATTTTTCTTCAATACAGAAAAGGGCTCGATGACCGCGGGCAATTCATTCCGCAGCACCGGGAAGTCAGTACCATCGGAATTTCGTTTGAGTGAATGTAATGTCATTTACCCGTTACTGTATCTGTTTCTGCTCTTCTTTGTCCCCGCTCACGCCCTCATGTCATCTCGCTCCCAAACTCCGCTTCAAGCATTATGATTGTTTCTAAAAACACCCAAGCAAAGCTTGAAAACGTGAGGATAGATTTCTTACCGATACGAAGGCATTTGAAAAGCAGGTTTTACCAAGACAAACGTGTCGGCTATTCGGTGTTAAGTTTGCCAAGAATTCGATTGAATGCAGAGGGTAAAAGGATATCACGTATTTACGTTATTGTTATAGAATTGGTTAGAGAGTACATTTGCAGAGAAA
>CAZQSI010000117.1:0-4555 GCA_964596155.1 uncultured Chitinophagaceae bacterium | reverse complement strand
AAATCAAAGAGATTGAATTGCTGATGAAAAAGAAAGGAATCGGAAATCAGCCGCTGAAATAACTGAGTATTGCGTTCGTTACAGAATTTTTGCGCAAACCTCCGAAGGCCTCAAAATACTTCCGATGATCCATTTCAGAGCAGGAAAATGCAGCGTTTTTTTAATGACTTCACGTTGGAAGCAACAGTTCACTTATGAAGAGAGAAACATTCAATATCGCACTCTATGCAGATGAACAAACGGAAACGGATGTTCGAAGTCTGTTGGATGAATGCGAAAATGTTTCTCTCATCCCGCTGAAAAGGGGCGATTTGATAAAACAGCCCCGATGGGATCTGCTCGTCGTTTCCCTCCATCAATGGAAAAAAGAAATATCTCCCAACGAAGAACATGAGGCATCACATTTGCTGCAGGACTGTGCCGTGCTTGCCATCTCTTACGATTCAATCCGACACACATCGGGAACATTAAAAAGTTTGAATGCGAATACTGTATTTCAGTTTCCCGGCGAATCCGCAAAGTTTTTCAAAGCGGTCTATTAACTTCTGAATAAATGGCGGAGCAGCAAACAGCGCGAGTTCTTCATTGATATCCAGTCGGGACGATTTGATTTCACGAATATCGTGGGGGAATCCGAATCGCTGAAGAAGACAATTGCTGTTACCGAAAAGGCAATCAAAAGTGAACATCTGACCGTGTTGATTCTGGGTGAAACGGGAACAGGGAAGGAACTGATTGCAAAGGCGATTCACTATAATAGTGCAAACCGTCAGGAGCCATTTATTGAAATTAATTGTTCAACAATCCCCGAAACATTGCTCGAATCGGAATTCTTCGGTTACGAAAAAGGAGCGTTCACCGATGCTAAGCAGCGAAAAATCGGATTATTTGAATCCGCCGGAACAGGTACAATATTCCTTGATGAGATCGGTTCAATCTCCACAGCGATTCAATCAAAACTGCTCAAGGTGATCGAAGAGAAAATGATGCGCAGGCTTGGCGGGGTGAACAATATTCCGGTTCGGGCGCGTATTATTGCTGCGGCAGGGGAGGAGCTTCCGGATCTTGTCAGTTCGGGACTGTTTAGAAAAGATCTTTTTTACCGGTTGAATATACTCACCGTTCATCTTCCTCCTCTCAGAGAGCGCCGGCAGGATATCAAACCGTTGGCAGCCCACTTCCTTCAACATTTCAAATCAATCTATAATGCTTCTGTTGTCGGCTTCACCGAGGAGGCGATGGAATATTTGGAAAAGCAGCAGTGGGAGGGAAATGTCCGCGAACTGAAAAATGCCGTGGAGCGGGCAGTCGTCCTCTGTGAAAAACCTTTAATCAGTTCCAACCATTTATCGACGGCAGATCAATCAGGTCCGCAGAAAACCTCACAGCGGCATGAATCGGCCGGCGATCAAATCACATTAAACATCTCCATGGAGAATGCTTCGGTCAATGCTGTGCAGCAATTATTGATTAAAGAAGTTCTTCGTTCAGTGCATGGAAAAAAGAGTGCGGCTGCAAAAATATTAAAAATATCCCGTTCTCGATTGGACCGAATCATTGGAGATCATCCGGACTTTTTTTCGCGATGATGTAGTAAAACGAGACTTTTTTTGTAGCGAAACGATACAATTATTAAACTTTTCTTATTTCCAACCGCCCTTCCTTCCGGATACAATTGTCCTATTTTTCATTTTGCTGATAATTTTGGATAAAATTTCTATTTGCTTGGCACACTGTGTAAGTCAGGTGTTGGCACGCAATATGTAAGAGAATTCACAATACGATAAACAGAAAAATCAATGGTATAATTAATAAATAGCTAAACGGGGGGCGTTATGCGATACTCAATTTTTCCACTCTCATTGATCGTTGGTATCTTCTTCATGGGGGGCTGCACCGAACAGGATTTCTCTACAACAGCACCTTCTGCCGCAGTATCTGAAATCATTCCAATAAATTCCGAGCAGAACCAACTATCATTCCTCTCTCTTCCTTCCATTAATGCGTCAATGCAGAAGTCGAGTGTGTCAAGATTCATCACGGTGAGAGACGGCGGAGAGATTTTTCTAACGGAGCAATTTACTTTTACCTGGCTCCATCATAAAAAAGGAGAAAAGGAAGCTACCGTGACGGTGCAAATGACGCTTAAATTTCCTTCGAACAGCGTGCCGTACGATGCAAATGTCGATGCGGTACTGAACCGGGATATTGTCGGAGCGAGCGTCGGCATCGAGTTCGGACCTCATGGGATGGCATTTAATAAACCGGCAGAAATGACTCTTGAAGTGTGGGGCCTATTTCTTGACGGTGTTGATCAAAGTAATTCCGGATTTTATTATGTGAACGGTCCTAACAATACCTGGATACGAACAGAAGTGAGCGAAATAAAAGTTGATATTCCAAATAAGTACTTAAAAGTAAAAAATGCAAAGTTACCACACTTTTCTCAATATGCCTTTGCGTATGTAAAAAAATAATTTTATGAACCTGGAATCATTAATAAAAACAGTGAGCAAAAATTTTCTTTTGATCGTTGCCGGTTTCCTCTTCATACTTTTTGCAGGGGGATGTTCCGACGGTATAGTGAACAATACCATAGTCCCCGCTTCGGCATCATACAGCGATTCTGAAAGTGAATTCACACTAAGTGAGGGAACATTCTTATACACCGGGCCTGTCGGTATCAGGAGCGCAGAAGGAGAGCCGACGAGCGGCAACAATGCGGATCCAGGACAATATGGAAGGGTCTACGCAACGACCGGAACTATCGGGAAAGAGGGAGGCACGCTGCATGTGGGATTTACTGTTAATAATGGCAGAGGAAATCATCCGACACAAACACAGGTGAAATTTGAAGTCCCTCCCGGAGCGCTGCCGCAAAGCATCACGCTCACAATGACGGTGAAGGAATATAATCTTGAAACAGGAATAATTCTCGAAATGGGACCTTCCGGCACTCGGTTTGACACACCGGCATTCCTGAATATCAATACATTAAATTATAATGTTGCGAATATCACGACAACTTCCGGATCGCCGTTTTATTGCGTCGATGACGGTGTTGCGGGCAAATATGAATCGATCAACGTGAATCCGTCAAATGGAAAATTTACATTGATCAAAGGGCATGTCAATCATTTCTCCCGATATGCGTTTGCGTATGTTAAGAAATAATTGAACTTTTTGATCCCTTTGAACGCTGCAGATAGACAATAAATACGATGAACAACGGCGGCACACAACATACCGGATTACAAAAAATTCTTGCGCGTCATTTGACGCCGGCGCGCGCGGATTATATTCGGAATCTCGCCCGCCGTGCATCGGACAATGAACATGCGATGCTGAAAACAGCATCCGACCAGCCGGCACAATCATACATTTCTCCGGAAGATTCGATGATCGAAGCGATTCTCGCGCATTCGCGGGATTATCTGAGCACGGTGCAGTATGCCGAGTTATTGCTTGACGTCGGATTACATTTCAGTGTGAACGGAAATTTTCTGACTGCAATCGACATTTTCAGCAAACTGGAAAAACTTAAAGGCGGCAAAGCAATGACTCTGATCATCGCTGCCGCACTCTCAGCCAGAGCAGAGGTACGTATGCGCCAGGCACAATGGCATTCTGCCGACACTGACCTGAACAAAGCAAGAAAACTTTACCGGCTGATAGGCAACGAGAGCGGACGTGCGAAGATTGAAGGCCACCTGGGAATTTTTCACATCGAACAGGGAAACATGAAAAAAGCCGCGGCACAATTTAACAAAGCGCTGCGCATCTATGAAACATTAGACGACGCCGAACATATCGCCGTTGTATCAATCAATCTCGGTATCATTTCGAATATTCTGGGCGACTGGGATACCGCACTGATGCATTATGAACGCTCACTGCGGAAGATTGAAGAACTGGGAGATGTAATGCGTTTGGCGGAAATTCACCACAATATCGGAATGACGCATGCATCAAAGGGCGACGTTCATTCCGCTCTTTCCAGTTTTGACGAAAGTCTGGCGCTTTGTTCAACAGCGGGTTATGAATCGCTCGTCGGTATGGTCTATCACGGCAAGGGAACCGTTCACGCAATGCGCAAAGACTATTCGCTTGCACTTGCATTTGCTGAAAAAGCGCTCGCGGCATTCCGGAAAACGAACGATCAGCTTGGCATCGCGGACACCTATAAACTGAAAGGAATTGTGCAGCGGGAAATGAAAAATTATGATGTTGCGGAATTATATCTTACCACAAGCACATCAATGAACGAAGAGTATAACAACGTGCTTAATCTCGGCGAGTCCTATTTTGAATTGGGATTACTCTACCGTTCGGTCCGGGACACCGCGAAAGCGCTGACCGCACTCAAAAAGTCGCTGTCGTGTTTTAAGTCCGTCGGAGCACAAAATAATATTTCCGCCGTAAAACGAGAACTGCAGGCCACCGCCTAATTATTTTTTTGTTAGCCGCGGAACCTCCCGCCCCGAATTTTTTCTCTCAAACTCCAGCAGCCATTGTTTACGCCACACGCCGCCGCCGTATCCCGAAAGCCGGCCGT
>CAZQSI010000116.1:0-4567 GCA_964596155.1 uncultured Chitinophagaceae bacterium | reverse complement strand
AAATGTCGCCGGCACCGGCATGTGGGCGCTTGGATATGACGGAAGCGAACCCGAACTCTGGGGCGCGTTGAAAACCGCTTTTGCTCAATCTCCGGACCCTTCCCATACATCATTCGACAATTTTGAATCGGGGTCAGGACGCTTTACCACCTCACCGACATTCAGCGGCAGCACCGTTGGAATTTCAACCGCTTCATCATCGGCGGTGACGAATGATGTTGCAAATAACGGTGCCCAATCATTGCAGGTTGTGTTGAAGGACAATTCCTCCAGTTCCTCCGATTGGACGGTGCGGCATCTTTCCGGCAGCGGCTCGCGTTCGAATAACGTTCAATTCACAAACAGCGGATATCTAGGATTCTGGATGAAAACAGGTTCGGCTCCCGCCGGAGCGCAGGTGGCGGTCACCATCGACGATCAGCGGAGCGGAAGTTCGGATAGAACGGAACTGTCGTCGAAAAAGAACGTGATCAGCGACGGTGCGTGGCATCTGTACGAATGGCAGTTGCCGGGAAGCGGGTGGACAAGCTTTGCAAGCGGTAACGGAGTTCTGGACAGTTCGATATTGTCTCTTGATGCAATCATCTTCTATGCTCCGGATAATTCCCCCGACTGGACATTATTTATTGACGACGTCAGCCATAACACCTCTTCACCGCTGCCTGTGGAATTATCTGATTTTTCTATATTTAACAAACAATTGTCGGTTCATTTAGAATGGACAACCATTTCGGAATCGGACAATTACGGTTTTAGTATAGAACGAAAATTTAGTGCCAATTTCGGAGCTAACCCCACCGGACAGGAGAGCGAGTCGAAAGATGAATATTGGCAAAAAGTAGGTTTTATTGAAGATTCAGGCAACAATTATATGCAAAATACATTTTCATTTGTTGATGCCGTTACTCGCTCCGGAAACTATACCTACCGTCTTCGCCGGATCGACCGGAGCGGGGCATACCACTATTCCAGAGAGATCAATGTCTCAATTTTAGAATATCCCGAACAGTTTTCACTCGAACAAAATTTCCCGAATCCATTTAATCCTTCTACGACAATTCAGTTTTCCGTGCCGGACGGTGCTGAAAATCGTCACATTTCTCTCAAAATCTACGATTTGCTCGGAAGGGAAGCAGCAGTCCTTGTCGATGAACCCAAAAAAAGCGGGATTTACTCTGTGAACTGGAATGCCTCAGGTCTTTCCAGCGGAATTTACTTGTCGGTTTTGAAATCCGGGGCATTTGAAATGGTAAAGAAATTGCAGTTGGTCAAATAACACAAATTTCAATCGATTGATGCCCGAGAGTATTCCGTTTATAGGATTGAAGTAACAGTGTAATCTCATCTTTTCCTTTCTGACCAATCGCCTTTACATTCCATACGATAATGGTTTCCCATCTCGGTAACTTCATCATGATTTAACTTGATGAACGAATAAAAAAGCATGATATTAATCGCGCAATATTTTCCATCTAATGATTGGATACGTATGAAAAGTTTTGTTTGGGTTTTGTTCTCTTCTTTAGCGCTGATGGGAATAGTATCGGCGCAGACGACTCTCTATCTGCATGATTTTGGTTCCACAGCAATTTCGAGTCACCCATATACCGTTGCACCAGGTACATTCAATGCAAGATTTAGTTCGTCATCATGGAGCAATAGCGTTAATGCATGGACCAGTTTTAGCGGTGCAGCTGGTCAGGCAATCGCATTGTCTAACTCCAGTGGAACGCCGACTATTACATTGACATTCTCTGTTGAGTCGGGTTATCAAGTCGAGATCACCGCTCTCAGTTTTTGGCGACAACGAAGTTCAACCGGCGCTCAAAATTTCTCTGTAACAATTAATTCTATTGCAGCAACATCCGGAACAGTACCTACGACTGGAGCAAACACAGGAAGCCTAACTCCTACCAATACTATTGCCGGATTGACGGGAACCGTAACGGTTGTTATTTCTTTATCAGGTGCATCAGGAACTGGAACATTCAGATTGGATGATTTTTCTTTAACGGGAAATGTAACTACGACTTCAGTCTCCGAACCGACAACACAGGCTTCGAATATTTCCTTTACCTCCGTCGGCGCAAATCAGATGACCCTGAACTGGACAAATGGAAACGGAAGCAACAGAGTGGTTGTGATGAAATCGGGAGGAGCAGTGGATGCGGATCCGTCTGATGCAGCGACTTATACGGCGAATACAATTTTCGGATCAGGATCGCAGATCGGAACAGGCAATTATGTTGTCTATAATGGTACGGGAACATCGGTGACCGTGACCGGACTCTCCGCATCCACAACGTATTATGCGCGCGTGTATGAGTACAACGGCAGCAGCGGCTCGGAAGATTACTATACGGCAACAGCAACGAACAATCCGAATTCTCAATCAACGACAGCTTCAGTAAGCAGTTCGTCCAATATTGTTACTGCGAACAATGAAACCTCAAATATCGCTTATGCATCGTATCAGTCATCATCCATCAACACCACAGCGGATGCGGTGCGCGTCTGGTCCTTTACGATACAGGACGGCGGCGGAAGTGCGGATGCCGATGCGTTTGACACCGAACTGACAGCAGTAACAATCGGAAAAAGCGGAGGCAACACCGTCACATCGTGGGCGTCAAGAATCCGTCAGGCAGCGCTGTTCGACGGTTCGACGAAAATTGCCGAAGTGAGCGTGACCGGAGAAACAATTTCCTTTACCGGCTTAAGCGGATCGAATGTTTCCGCGGCCGATGATGGATCAAAAACACTCGACCTCTATCTGACGTTCGAAACGACCGCAACTGATAACAATCAATACGGATTTTTGATTACGTCTGCGACACAAAATCCGGCAAAGTCGCAATTTGCGGCAGCCGATGCGGGTGGTGCGTCGAGTTCGGTTGCCGGAGATGCCAACAGAGTGGAAGTAACGGCGACGAAACTAGCATTTAGCACACAGCCCTCATCACTGGTTGAAGTAAACGCCGATTTCAGTGCCGCCGTTCAGGCGCAGGATGCAAACGGAAATGTTGATCTGGATGCAACAACAAGTGTAACGCTGACAAAAGCAGCAGGGAGCGGATCGTTGACTTCTTCATCCGGATTGACGAAAAATCTTACTGCGGGAGCATATTCCTGGACAGATCTGAAGTACAATACGGTTGAAAGCGGTGTCCAATTAGGTACGACGAATACCGGCTCATTATCCAACGCTGCATCAACTGCATTTCAGGTATATTCCGGCATCAGTTTGCTGGTTGAAGATTTTTCGTATACTGCCGGCGATTCATTAAAAAATAACGGTTGGAGCATCCACAGCGGAAGCACAGATAATATTCTGGTCTCGAATTCAGGATTGACATATGCCGGCTATGCAGGTTCAGAAGTCGGAAACGCGGCAAATATGTTCGGTACCGGGATAGATGTGAACAGGGGCATTACCACACAAAATCAGAACGGCACATCGCTCTACCTTTCCGCAATGGTCAATGTGACGGATGCAATCGATCAATCGGGAACATATTTTATGCATCTCGGAGCAAGGGCAAGCGAGACAAGCTTTACGAATTTCTGCGCGCGCGTGTGGGTGAAAGTGGTGTCGAACAATGTACAGTTTGGCATTTCAAATTCCACAACTGCCACATATGGATCGAGCACCTACTCAAAAAACAGTACATACCTTCTCGTGGTAAAATACACAATCAATACTTCCGGAGCAGATCCGTTAAAATTATGGGTGCTTTCTTCCGGTGTTCCTGCATCCGAAGCTGAGGCAGGTACGGCGGAAGTGACTATCTCGGGAGAAACGGGTGTTGACTCCATCAATGCCGTTGCTCTCCGGCAAGCAACAGGCCTACCCGATATTATAGTGGACGGCATCCGCATCGCTACATCGTGGGGATCGGTGCCGCTGCCGGTGGAATTGACATCATTCACCGCTTCCAGCAAAGGCAAATCGGTTGAACTTACCTGGCAGACAGCGTCGGAGCAGAACAATTTCGGATTCAATGTAGAACAGTCGTTCAACAATGAGTGGAGAACAATCGGATTTGTGGAGGGAAGCGGAACGGTGAATGTTCCGAAGCAGTACTCGTTCACCACCGCCGTGCCGGTGTCGGGATCATATTTTTACCGATTGAAGCAAATTGACCGCGATGGAAAATTTCACTACAGCCCGACCGTGGAAGTTCAGGTCAATACTATCGTCAACGGATTTGAGTTGGCGCAGAATTATCCGAATCCTTTCAACCCTTCAACCACCATCGCATTTTCATTGGCGAAAGAGGAGTTTGTCACACTGAAAGTGTACGATGTGCTGGGGAAGGAAGTGGAAACGTTGGTGGAAGGAAAACAATCAGCTGGAACACATTTTTTGTTATTCGACGCGAGTGAATTATCAAGCGGAATATATTTTTATTCGATTCGTGGAGAACGATTTAATAGTCTTAAGAAGATGATGTTTGTAAAGTAAAAAGTATATTAATTTTTCAATAATATTTAGATGGAGGCTTTATGGTAAAGAGATATAGTCAATAGTTGTGTAAACAATTTTAAGCTGCCAACCGTAACTTAG
>CAZQSI010000115.1:0-4638 GCA_964596155.1 uncultured Chitinophagaceae bacterium | reverse complement strand
CCCGCTCCGCCGTGCGCTCCAAAAGTATGTCGAAGATCCCGTTGCGGAGGAGATTTTGAAAGGTACTTTCGGCGAAGGTAGTGTGATTAAGGTGAAAATGAATAAAAAGAAAGATGACCTTCTCTTCTCAGCTGGTGGCCACTCCGACGACAGCGGCGAGGCGCCGGAAGAGATGAAACATGAGGATGTAGTGTAGTATTACTAGTATATTATGTGTTCCAATGGTTCCATTGTTCATGCGTGGAACCATTTTTTTCCCAATTCCCTTGCCGACAACATTCTTGCCCACTTCGATAAACTCATATTATGAATTGGTTCGTCGCTACGCGCTTACTACTCCGTTAAAAACTGCTATCCTTACAAAACATCGTTCGTATTCATATTCTTACCTTCATGCCTGTGTTCGTTCATACTCGTCGGTATTGGAAAAAGAAGGATTCGCAAAAGGTGCGATGATTGGCGTTTTTTGTTCACGCTCTTTTGAGATGATTGTGGCTATGCTTTCAGTAATGAAAATTGGATGTGCATATGTCCCATTGGATCCAAAACATCCTGATGAATTTACTGTATCTCTGATCACTAACGGACCACTTGACGGAATCATCACGCAGCCGAACCTTGCCGAACGTGTTTCACGGTTGAATATAAAATATACCATTATTGACGACGGCTCTTATTCAACAGAAATCTTGGATTCGGGTGAAGATCCTGCGAATGGATTTGACAGCAAAAATCCGGCTTATGTCATCTACACATCGGGATCCACCGGAATACCGAAAGGAGTGGTAATTCCCCACTCCTCTCTCATCAATTTTGTTACCGTTGTTTCACAATCACTGTCAGTGACATCCAACGATATCCATCTCTTTAGTGCACCTAGCACATATGCCTTATCTGTTAGGCAAATTTTTGTTCCATTGGCGATCGGTGCAACGGTTGCTATTGCCACTGACGAACAAATGCAACACCCTCAACAATTTATCGAATCTATCAAACTCTTTTCTGTCACCATGTGTGATGTTGTACCATCTTTTCTTGATACAATGTTGGATTGGATCGATTCGACGACTGAAAATGGCAGAACATTCAGTTTTCCGGATACATTGCGGCACATCGTCTCTGTCGGCGAACCGTTGCCGAACCGCCTTGCGGCTAGGTTCAGATCAATAACACATGGCAGACCAGCACTTATCAATATTTATGGCCAAACGGAAACAACGGGTATTATTACACATTATACCGTAGGTGATTTAGACCATGAAGGAGTAGAAACCGTACCGATTGGAATCCCTGCGCATGGGGTCTCGGTGTATATTTTAGACGATTCCTTCTCCGTTGTCGAGACCGGTACCGAAGGGGAAATTTTTGTTGAATCGCCATGTTTCGCCAAAGGATATTTGCACAATGCTGCGCAGACTAAGGAAAAGTTTTTCTCCCTCACTATACATCATACGAAGAAAAACCTCTATAAAACAGGCGACAGAGGGATCCTTCGACCAGACGGGATATTGGTGCACAGAGGCAGAACCGATCAACAAGTTAAGATCCGTGGTATGCGAATCGAGTTAGGTCATGTCGAACAAGCAATTTTGGAATATTCTAAGGTAAAGGAATGCATTGTGATGCAGCTTACCACGCATCAAAACTCTCCACAATGGTTATATGCATGTGTGACAATTCAGGACAAGGCCAATATGTTTACAGAGGAAAACATATTGGCCTTTCTTACGTCAAAACTCCCTCCTCATATGGTTCCGAAAGGCTTTTTAATTCTTGAAAATTTTCCGAAATCGCACCACGGCAAAGTTGATCGGAGTCTTCTAAAAGAGCAAATGTTCAATCATTTTGTTGATAACAGGATAGCACAGGATGTATACCGATGGTGTCCGATTTGGAGAGAGACCCCTCCCGGCGACCATCTTAGGACTCAGTCTACCTTTTTGGTTTTTTTCGGACCATATCCTGAAGGCAACGGAATAGTATCGGAACTGGAACGATCTGGACACACTGTTATTCGGGTTGATCTGGACAGCAATTTTAAAATTATCAACGATCTGCACTACAAAGTCCGATTTTCACTCGAATCTTCCTACATCGCATTATTTACAGCCATAAAGAACAGAGGGCTATCGATTGATTATATCATTCATGCTGGAAGTCTTTTCTTGAAAACAGACCCGCACCATGTCAATACTGATAATATCCTCAATGTAACCTCACGAAGCATTCGGCATATCACAAGAGCACTCCATCTTACGCTTCACAAAAATGTGCGAAAGGTTCTTTTTTTAACAACATCACTTTCAAAAATCATTACCGATGATCGCATTGTTGCGGAAATTGCAGTAATGAACGGTATTGCAAAAACATTTATTTTAGAAAATCCTCACATTGGATTTACCATCGTTGATCTTTCGGATCAATTGATGATTTCAGCGGATACCAATCAATTGGCCGATATCATTTATGAGAATGTTCATTCAACCGAAACAGAGGTCGGATATCGTAATGGGAAACGATTTACATTACGGTACGAACAATTCAATTCAAATGAACATCCTATAGAAATTCCTGATGGCGCTTCAATCGTTATCACAGGCGGTCTTGGCGAACTCGGACTGTCTATCGCTCATGAAATTTCTAAGAAGTTCATTGGAACGATCGTTTTACTCCATCGCTCATCAATTCCGGATCGATCGCAATGGGCCGAACTTGCTCAGAATAAACAACATCCACATTTCAACAAAATCAACCGCTGTTTAGACATTGAAGCGCATGGAAATACGGTAATCTGCCTGCAATGTGATGTGACAAACCTCGACACATTACGCGCAACGATAACTTCAATTTCATCGCTCGGAGCAATCGGCATAGTCATTCACGCCGCAGGCGAACGCGGGACTTTTTCAACGCTTCAGCACGGATCGCTGTCTGAACTGGAAATACCATATCACTCAAAAATACTTGGAACAAAAAATCTGCTAAACGTTTTACAACAGGTTAAGGTAAATGGAGTTATACTCTTCTCTTCTATTTCGTCTCGGTTAGGACGAGTCGGATTTTCAGGGTATTGCAGCGCAAATGCTTTTCTCGATTCCGTCCCGTTTTCTCAACGCTATAATTTTCCCATTTTCACGATCGGCTGGGATTCCTGGGTCAATTCTGGATTTTATTCTTATCGAAATCAATCAACACCTTCAACGGACGTACAGAATTCTTCACAATACAAGTTATCAGTCGCCGAAGGAATTGCTTCATTTATGCAATTTTTAGATTCCCCTTCAGCATACTGTATCATTTCCAAACAAAATTTAGATGCTCTGGTTCAACTTCGCATCGAAGCCCAAACTAATTATCCTCCCTATCACTCAAATAATTCTTTAACTCTGTCCCATGAACAACAGACAAGCACAATTGCCGAACAACTCACCAATATCTGGTCAAAAATATTGTTGCACAAAAGGTTTACGCATGTTGATAATTTTTTCAATGTCGGCGGAGATTCGTTGCTTGCCGTCAAAGTGTTAATTGAAGTTGAGCAAAGATTCAAACTGCAATATTCAATGCCCGATTTTTTTGCCTCTCCTACAATAGAGCAGATGGACCGTCGAATCAAATCATTTCGACATTCTTTCGAAAAATCGCCGTCATTCACTATTTTTCGCGAAGAGAATAACAAAACGCCGATACTATTAATTTCTCCGGGACGAGTGTTTTTTTATAACAACCTCGTTCATCGGTTATCGGTGGATAACCCTGTGATCGTGGTTCCTTTCCCGGGAATTGACGGTTCGGTGCAACCAATGGATTCATTTGAAGCGATGGCCTCTTACATCATTGACACTGCCGGTATTAGAAATAAATATACCTCGTGCATAATTTGCGGATATTCGCTCGCCGGCATTCTTGCCTATGAAGTAGCCAAACAGTTAATCAAACACTCAATATCGGTCCCAGATATCGTGTTCTTTGACACGAGTCCATTGTATCTTCATAGTTCCAAGAAATATTTACCGAAAATATTATTCTATTATTCATTTGCTCGACAGGTATTCTCTCGGCCGTTGTTTTACTGCTCTTTACTCTATCAATCAAAACGTCACATCCGTTTGCAATATCTGATTGATCGAATTCCAAAAAAATTGACTTCAATCAGACAGTCGTTGAATGTATCAGACGCTTCACATCAGGCAAATTTAGAACGTGCCAAACGGCTGGCACAAAAAAAATATAATCTGACACCGATTTCCAGTAAGGTTACTTTAATTAGATCTGATAATTCTTGGGAGTATTACTATTTCGAAAAGGATTATGGTTGGAGCAGAGCAATCGATCAAAAGATAGATGTTTATCAAGTAACCGGAGCACACGCTACTCCCGTTCAAGGTCTTCCTGCGTCATTTCGATCAATTCTTTCAGAGCCAAATGTCGCTACAACAGCAACGATATTAGACAATATCATAAAAAAAGAAAATAAAAAGACAATTGGTGTGCTTTGAACTTCATAATGGAGCTGCAACACGTTATGTTTAATGAGACATTTATCCATAATGAGCGTACACGCCTTATGAGTGCATTCGCTCTCTGTAAAACGCAATCAAATCTGTCCCGATCGGAACTCCCCCGCTTTGCCGGATC
>CAZQSI010000114.1:0-4661 GCA_964596155.1 uncultured Chitinophagaceae bacterium | reverse complement strand
TGGATGTTGCCCATTGTCGAGCGGGTCTCAAAGGTATTCCCGCAAACGCAGGAAACAGCCGCTTTTCTGTATTCTGGGTGGATATCGATTTTCATGATGATGCTTTCTTAGATTGGTAATAAATTAACGGGTAAATATAAGAAAAATGCCGTGGAGTTGCAAGGTGACTGCATTGCGATACCGATTTCCGTCTCGGAATTCCCTTTTTTGATCGTTTCAGCGCTGTGCATTGCGCGCTTCTGCCCTCGCTTTTCGATACAAACGGACATTCCGAAGATGTTCCTCGTAATTTTTTGCGAATCGATGCCTGCCATTATAGTCAGCAACAAAATATATATAATTATGCTTTTCGGGATATAACGCAGCAAGGATGGATTGGCGTCCTGGATTATTAATAGGACCCGGGGGAAGTCCGTAGTACAGGTATGTGTTATATGGAGATTCCACCTTTAAGCTGTTGCGCGTCAGCCGTTTCGACGTGTCCGATACGACAAACCAGACCGTCGGATCTGCCTGCAGTCTCATCCTTCGTTTCAGTCTATTGTAGTATACTCCGGCAATGGTGGCGCGTTCATCGTCATAAATTGCCTCTCCTTCAACGATGGATGCCATTGTCATGACGTCGTTCAGATTGTACCGTAGTTGTTTCATTCGTTGCTGCAGGGAATCGACGAAAAACTCCCTGAATTCCGTGATCATCCGTTGAATGATTTCCTTTTCATCATCCTGCCAAAAGAAGGAATAGGTATCCGGCATCAAATATCCCTCAATCGAAGTCGAGTTGTGAGGATGAATGCCGATCATCGACGTGTCGCGGTAATATTCCATAAATTTGGCGGAATCAATACCAATGTGGTGCTTAAGGATCCGTGCAAAGACTTTCGTCCGCACGCCTTCCCTCAAAGCAACGCTCGAACTGACGGTGGACAATCCCCCTTCAATGTCCTGCAAAATCCTCATGTTCGTCACGCCGCTCACGAAACTGTACTTTCCCACCCGCATCCGCTGAGTAACACCAAGAATTCTTCCCCCCAGTTTAAATAATATTCTGCTTCGAATAATTCCCCGTTCTGCCAGTGAATCTGCAAGACTTGAAAACGACTGACCTTTGCTGACGGTGATGAACTTGGCGGAAGGTTCAAACGTATTGGGGATATAAAATATTATCATCCACGCTACCAGAATAGCGGCGATGATTCCTGCAATGAGAATACGAATCTTCTTCTTACCTGGATTTTTTCCGTTCACTCATTGCCTCTCGTTCAAGTTTTCTGGATTCGTCGATGATCCGTTCGAACAGTCTGCGAAGCGCAAGATCGTTAAGCGGACCCCGGTTGTGTTTCAAAATATTTCTGAGCACTTCTTTTTCTCGTTCTGGCGAATATGCTTCCAACCCGAGCTGTTCTTTGATTTTCCCGATCTCATCGGCAAAGCGGGCGCGGTCGTTCAACAACTCCACAAGCTTTTTATCCGTTTCATCTATTTTGTCACGCCAATGTTCAATGTCGCTCATAACGATACCAAAGGTGAAACAAAGTGAGTCGCAGCCGTTGTGATCTCTTCAATCGTCGTTTTCTTTTCAATGGCGAGCAGCAGCGCCGAACCGACGACCGCACCGTGCGCCAGTCGTGAAATATGCTTGACATGATTAGCGGTTGATACTCCGAATCCGACCACAAAAGGTTTACGGGCATTTTTTTTCACTCTGCCGAGAAAATCATCGAATGTTGTGTCGAAGAGATTGTTGGTCCCGGTAACGCCGGTCATTGAAACGCAATAGGAAAAATGCGTCGATAGTGAGTCGATCAGTGCGATCCGTTCATCGGACGAGGTCGGCGCCATTAAAAAGATATTGCTTAATCCGAATTGTGCGCACAACGATCGAAACTCATCGCTTTCTTCCGGAGGAAGATCGGGAACAATCACGCCGTCCACACCGGACGCTGCTGCATTTCTGCAAAAATGTTCAAATCCGTATGATAGAATCGGATTGATATATCCCATGAGAATGATGGGAATAGACGTCGAGGTGCGGGCTGCTTTTACTATGTCCAATACCCGTTGCAGCGTGGCACCGTTGGCAATCGCAATTTCAGATGACCGCTGAATGGTCGGCCCGTCTGCAAGAGGATCTGAAAAGGGAATCCCCACTTCGATCATCGCTGCACCCGATTGTTCCAATGCACGAAGCAACGGAACCGTTGCTTCTTTGACGGGAAATTCCGGAGTGATGTACGGGACAATCATTGTTTTGTTTGCCGCACGGAATTTCACTATTGTTTCTGCAATTCTGTTCATAATGCCAACTGTGCCGAGGCGGTCAGATTCATCTGCGAAAATATGTTCTGTTGAAATTTTCTATATCCTACTTCTGCAATCATTGCTCCGTTGTCGGTGCAATACTGCATCTCAGGAATGAATAATCGAAACCCGTGCTCTTCTGCAGCACGGGTCATTTCCGCCCTGAGATGCGAATTTGCCGACACGCCGCCCGCGATGGCGATGTCGGTTACGCGATATTCGTGTGCAGCACGGATGGTTTTTTGAACAAGCACAGAAACAACCGACGATTGAAATCCTGCACTGATATCCGATAAAAGTTTTGCGGGAATTTCCGTTCCGCGTAGATGATGATCCCGCAGGTAATATAAAACGGATGTCTTGATGCCGCTGAAGCTGAAATCGAAGTCACGTTCCGTGGCATACGGTTTCGGGAACGCGATGGCAGCAGGGTTGCCGTCATTTGCATATTTGTTTACTTTGGGTCCTCCGGGATATCCCAGTCCCAGCATTTTAGCAACTTTATCAAATGCTTCACCCGCCGCATCATCCTTGGTTTCACCGATTATTTCATATTGAAACTCATCACGGAGAAGCACCAGCTGTGTATGTCCTCCGGAAACGGTCAAATTGATGAAAGGAAATTGCGGCACCGGATCGTCAATAAAGTTCGAGTAGATATGCGCCTCCATATGATTCACGGCAATAAACGGAATGCCGAGTCCATAAGCGAACGCCTTGCCGAAATTAACCCCGACAAGCAGCGAGCCCATTAATCCCGGACCGGCCGCAACCGCAACAGCTGATAATTCTTCCTTTTCAACCTTCGCCTTCTTCAGCGCTTCATTGACGACTGTAACAATCAGCTTCTGATGCGCCCTTGATGCAAGCTCAGGCACAACGCCGCCGTATTGCTCATGAACTATTTGCGAAGAAATAATATTCGATAGCAACCTGCCGTCGCGGATGACCGCAACTGATGTTTCATCACATGAAGTTTCAATGCCGAGGACGGATATGTGCATATGAGAATATAAGAAAAGTCAATTGAATTTCAATTTAAAGCGAAATGTCTCCCGCGGGAACGCGTCAATGATCTGTTCCGATGATTTTAAAAACAAAACACCCCGAAACGGAAACAAGTATCGGGGTGTTTTTCAATTCTGAACAGGTTATCTGAAATCAGAAATGCGGATATTTCCTCCAGTTGTATTTGCGCGAATCCTGCTCCCTCCGCCGTTTATTTTTCCATGCAGTTCGCTCTCTTTCACTTTTCCCCTGACGGTCACAGGCATGTCGCAATCGACGGAGCCGCCGGTGGTCTCTGCGTCGATATCAGCACCGACTCCATCTTTAATATAAATATCGATATCGCCTCCGGACGTTTCAACATCGACCCCTTTATTCTCCCCTTTGATACGAACAGTGACGTTTCCTCCGGAAGTGCTCCCTTTCACGCTGCCATCGACTGCTGAAAATTCCACATCGCCTCCCGACGTAAATCCTTTAACATTGCCGGTGATATCTTGAAAAAACACATTGCCGCCCGATGTTTCTCCTTCGACATCCCCGAAGACATTCAACGCCTCGATGTTGCCGCCTGATGTGGAGAGGATCGTTTCACCCGATAGATTTCTCACTTTGATGTTTCCTCCGCTCGTGCTGTAATCCGATTTTCCGGCAAGATCACGGACTTCGATATTTCCGCCGTATGTATTCACGGTCGCATTGAATTTTTTCGGTGTACGAATAGTGTAATATGCCTCAAGATCGCCGACATGCCACTTAAAGAAACTTTTGTCTTTTACTTTGCCGATGACGGAAATCCTGTCTCCTTCTTGTTTAAAATCCACTCTATATTTGTCAGCGCGGCTGTCGCTCCCTTCAATTTCCACAAGAATGCTTACCTCATTTTTATCCCATGTTTCAATCGATATTGAACCGGCGTCCGCATCAACATTAATTTCTCCGGCGCTTTTAACACTGAACGATCGTTCATATTTTCTTTTAACATCATCAGCATTGTTTGAAACCTCGGTGATGTCGGTTCTGTTCTCACCTTCAAATCCGCGGGAGTGTGAGTACGAGATGAGTGCAGTTACAAAGCAGACCGTGAGGATGATAAAAGAGAAGATTTTTGCCACAGATGAGCGATTCATAATTAACCCTTTCCAATGAGACAAACAAATTATATATAACGAAATCCATTTTAAAAAGTTACGGGATTCGAGTACAATGGCAATCTTGCAAACAGGGAGGATTTTTCGTATCTTTCCCAATGTTTTTTCTGCCCGGGTGGTGTCCCGCATCCGGAAAAAAACAAGGCGGGATGTCCTGCCGACTTTCATAAGAAATTTTCTCGTCGGCAGTCCAAAATTGGT
>CAZQSI010000113.1:0-4880 GCA_964596155.1 uncultured Chitinophagaceae bacterium | reverse complement strand
TACGGAACATTTTTCATATCATACGGGGCAGATTATCTATATCGCCAAACTCCGCACTGGAAAGGATTTGAAGTTTTACAGCGGTTTATAATAAATAACCGCAACGATGCAAAGTCCCGTCACACCGAACTTTTACCCGCCGTGGCGGGCGTTTCGGCATCTTGGCTGTTAGGAAAGATGCTGACATTCGTCAGCATGACGAACAAATTATTTACGTCACCCTGAACTTGTTTCAGGGTCTTGCGCGTTAAGAAAGATGTTGACATGCGTCAGCATGACGTGAGTGCAACTTCCCAAGCGGAGCTTGGGAACGAGATGGTCCGCCAGCATGACGAGTATTTACCTCTCGTCACCCCGAACTTGTTTCGGGGTCTTGGTCGTAAGGAAAGATGCTGACATTCGTCATGCCGAACTCGTTTCGGCATCTTGGCTGTTAGGAAAGATGCTGACATACGTCAGCATGACGTGTATTGGGAATACGTCACCCCGAACTTGTTTCGGGGTCTTGAAGGATGCTGAAACAAGTTCAGCATGACGAGGTTTTACGTTACCAGAACGGAAAAAATTTGGTGAAGTATGAAAATCACAATGAACGAAAATATTAAAAGACTGCTGATCGAAATTCCGACGATCGTCCTTTCGGTGATCATCGCTCTGGCAATCAACGAATGGAACGTGGGAAGAGAGCGGGACATACTTGCGGAGAATGTAATCCACACGATCTGCGAGGAACTGGAGCATAATAAAGCTACGGTGAAAGAAGCATACGATTACCACACGCCGCTCGTTAACAATCTAACCTCCGGAAAACATGTCATCGCAAAATTCCCTCTGGAGGTGCTGAAACTGAAACGTCTGAATTCGGAGGAACTGACCATTGCCATGACGCTGCTGCTCGAGCGGCTCGGCGAACCACTCGACCAGCCGCTCTCAGTGAAGCAGCGGGGAGACAGCTCGTTTATGATGCAGATGAACCGGACCTACATCCGCATCGTGGCATCGAACGATACATTAAAGCTGTACGGGACGGGCAACATCCGCCTCCACCCAGCATCAATCAGAAATAGTGCTTGGAGAATCGCGCAGACGGCGCAGATCGCTCCGTATCTCGATTTTGAGCTGATCGCAAAAATGTCGCAGATCGACTATATGCATGTGCGGTACGACAACACTATCAGGACGATCATCGATATGCTCTATAAAGGAGGGGCAAATGCTACTTCCGCCATGCAAGATATGCTCCATTTTGAAAAGGAATTGTTGGATCAATACGCCGAACTTGAACAAATACTGAACAACTAGTAAAGATGTCCGACATCTATAAAAAAACTTCGGTAGATGTCGGACATCTGTATAAAACAAGCATGGCAGAACAACAAAACACAATTTCAGAAATTAATATTTCCTCAAAACCGATCGTCCGCTGGACGCTGAACGTTGCCGGCACCATTTTAGTCGGCATCGGCATTCTCGGAATTTTCCTGCCGCTTCTTCCGACGACGGTCTTTTTTCTGATGGCCGCCTGGTGCTATTCCCGCAGTTCGAAACGCTTTTATGACTGGCTTCATCAAAACAGATATTTCGGGAAATATCTCACGAAGTACCGCGAAGGGACCGGCGTGACGGTGATGATGAAAATCGTCACGCTCGCCATTCTCTGGATCGGCATCGGCTATTCCGTGCTGGTCACCGAACCGCTCGCCGTCCACCTGATCCTTCTCGCGGTCGGTTACGGCGTTACAATTCACATTCTCGTCTCACCCACCGATTCCGAAACAAACGTACAGTAATAACTTTCCATACAAGGAGTTCCATGAAACATATCCTCACGCTTCTTCTGCTGACGGGTCTCTCGCTTCAGGCGCAATCGACCCGTCCCGCCGAAGGTATCCGCACGAACGATCCGGGCGTGCATGCCCTGACAAATCTCACCATCGTCCCCTCGCCCGGGAAAAAAATTGAGAAAGGCACAATCGTCATCCGTAACGGCGTCATTCAATCGGCCGGCGCCGGCATTGCCGTTCCTGCCGATGCGAGAGAGTGGGACTGCAGCGGACTGACTGCGTACGCCGGGATGATCGATCTCTTTTCCGAGTACGGACAGCCGAAAGCGAAATCCGCAACTCCTGCTGAAAAAGCTGAACCGCCGCGGGGATTGAATTACTGGAATCCGAACATCCGTCCGGAAGTTTCCGCTGCGGATTTGTTCCGTCCGGACCGCGCCTCGGCTGATTCGCTCCGCGCCGCAGGATTCACGACGGTCCTCTCCGTTCCGCAAAACGGTATCATTAAAGGATCGAGCGCGCTCGTCAATCTCGGGGATGAAGATCCGAACGCGCAGCTGCTCCGTCAGAATCTCTTCCAGCATGCCGACATCGGTGCACGGGGAGGACGGGACGAATATCCCAACTCGCATATGGGAACCATCGCGCTCATCCGCCAGTCCCTGAGCGACGCGCAATGGTACGCCAACGCACAAAAGATCTATGCAAAAAATCCGAATCAATCCCGTCCCGAACAGAATGCCTCGCTTGCCGCACTCGAACCGGCCGCATCGGGAAAACAGCAGATCATCATCGAAACAAATGACGAACTGAAAGCGCTCCGCGCCGGACGGATCGCAAAGGAATTCAATCTCCGCTGGATCATCCGCGGAAGCGGATACGAATACCGAAGAACCGACGCGGTGAAACAATTGAACGTTCCGCTCATTCTTCCTGTCAATTTTCCCGACGCGCCGTACGCTGAAACGCCGGAAGATGATTATCAGGCAGGATATGAAGCGCTTCGTCACTGGGATTTTGCTTCCGAAAATCCTTCCCGGCTGAAAAAAGCGGGAGTGACGTTTGCACTGACGGCGAATCAGTTGAAAGATGTCTCGAAATTCCGGATGATGGTCGCCACGGCGATTGCCTGCGGACTGAGCAGCGACGATGCGCTCGCTTCCGTGACGACGATTCCCGCAGCATTGGCAGGGATGGAAAAAGTGCTCGGCACAATCGAACCGGGAAAAATGGCAAATCTTATTCTGACCGACGGCGAACTCTTTGCGGAGAAGACACGCGTCCGTGAGACGTGGGTGGATGGAAAACAATATGTGATCAAATCTCTTCCTCCGGAAGATATCCGCGGCACCTGGAGCGTCACTCCTTCCATTGCTGCGCCGGGACTCGACTCTCTCACATTCGATATTACCGGCAAAGTCGATTCACTTTCACTTCAGATCGTCCGGGGAAGCAAAAAAATACGCTCCCGCACATTTTCCTTATCCCAGCGCGACGTTACGCTCTCGTTCAATGCCGATTCGCTCGGCATCTCCGGCGTGATCCGGCTTTCCGGAAAAGTAAACGGGGAAGCGATGGGGGGACTCATTTCACTTCCGGACGGACGCTCCGGTGATTGGAGCGGAAAGCGGACTTCACCCTTCGCCGAAAAACCTGATTCATCCAAACCGAACATTCCTCTCTGCGCGTCGTACGAACTGGTCTATCCGGACGGCGCGTTCGGACGAAAAGAAATTCCGAAACAGCAGGATGTGTTGGTGAAGAATGCAACGATCTGGACGAGCGGTCCGGCAGGACGGCTGGAAAAAAGCGATCTGCTTGTGGTGAAAGGAAAAATTTCGAAGATCGGAAAAAACCTCTCCGCTTCCGGCGCCCTGGTGATCGATGCGGAAGGGAAACATCTCACTCCCGGACTGATCGACGCGCATTCGCACACCGCGATTTCCGAAGGAGTGAACGAGTCGGGACAGGCAATCACCGCCGAAGTCCGTATCGGCGATGTGGTGAATCCGGATGACATCAATATTTACCGTCAGCTTGCCGGAGGTATCACCGCCGTCAACCAGCTGCACGGCTCGGCAAATGCGATCGGTGGACAAAATCAGGTGCTGAAGCTCCGCTGGGGAATGCTTCCCGAAGAGATGAAGTTCGACGGCGCCATCGGCGGCATTAAATTCGCACTCGGCGAAAATCCGAAACAGTCCAACTGGGGCGACCGGTACACGACACGCTATCCTCAGACGAGAATGGGTGTGGAGCAGATCATTCGGGACGAATTCACCGCCGCGAAGGAATACGAACTGGAAATGAAAAAAGCTTCCTCAAATCCGTCTCTGATTCCTCCCAGGAGAGATCTTGAACTCGACGCCATTGTCGAAATTCTGAACCATCAGCGACTTGTCCATTCCCACTGTTACCGTCAGGATGAGATACTGATGCTGCTGAAAGTGTCGGACGATTTCGGATTCCGTATCGGCACGCTGCAGCATATTCTGGAAGGATACAAAGTGGCGGACGAGATTGCGAAGCGGGGCGTCGGCGCTTCCTGTTTCAGCGACTGGTGGGCGTATAAATATGAGGTGATCGATGCCATTCCGTATGCTGGAAAACTGATGCACGATGCCGGTGTGCTCGTGTCATATAATTCGGACAGCAATGAAATGGCGCGGCGAATGAACACCGAAGCTGCCAAAGCGGTGAAGTACGGCGGCGTGAGCGAAACGGACGCGCTGAACTTCGTCACGATCAATCCCGCAAAACAATTGCGGATCGACAAGCAAGTCGGTTCCCTCGAACCGGGGAAGGATGCCGATTTCGTCATCTGGAGCGGTTCGCCTCTTTCCACCTATTCCATCTGCGAGCAGACATGGATCGACGGCAGAAAATTTTTCGATCTGAAGGAAGATGCAGCAATGCGGGAGGAAATTCAAAAACAAAAAGCGGAACTGACGCAGAAATCCCTGAAATCAAAAAAAGCAGGATCAGGAACGCAGCCGGCTCCGAGACGGAGAATGGACTTTTCGTGTCATGAAGAGCATACAGAAGGGACGGATGAGGGGAGGGTGGGGAGATGAGAAGAGCGATCAGCGGTCAGCG
>CAZQSI010000112.1:0-4952 GCA_964596155.1 uncultured Chitinophagaceae bacterium | reverse complement strand
TCCGTCAACCGTTCGGCAAGCAATGTTCTTATCCAACGGTCAATCACCCGGGAGTATCGATTTCAATTTCTCCGACAGGACGGAAATTATCAGAAGCGGTACGTGACGAACACCGATACGGCAGTATCACTGAAATTCAAAATCGTCAGCGGAACGGGATACTTCAAAGGTCCGAGAGTGTCGCACTATCTCACAAAAGTTTCCGGCGCCTGGACATCAACCGACATTAATAAGGACACTGTCACGATCACGTTGGACAGTACATATGTCCGTTCCGGAGTTGATTCGATTAAAACCAGAAACATGCTGCGATCGCATGCCAGCACATTAACGCTCACAAATGTAAATGTTAAGGCACCTCGGTACCGGCCGAATCAATCCTCTGTTTGGAGAAGCAATTTCCACAATGCCATCAGCGGAACGATCAGCGGTAATTATTCGGCGACGATTACATTCCAGCGCGGCGATGCGTATAAAGAACGCTCCATCAACCGCGATTTCACCATTTCCGTTGGCAACGGCGAAGGTCAGCTTTCGATTAATGGAGGAGGCAGGTTTACAATTGATATGCACGACGGAAACCGGAAGTAACAGCTCAAGAATAAAAATTGCAGGAGGGCAAGCATTTATGCTTGCCCTTTTTTATTTTACGGAATGAGAATCCTCGCCCTTCTTTTGACATTGTTCGGAATAGCTGCATCGCAGCAGCTGTTGCTTCCCGAGCGTCCGCTGTCCGCCCGTACGGGTTCAGCTCTCTATAATGCGCTTGTACCACTCAACCGCGCTGCCCGCGAAGATACGATTTATAAGGAAATCGTCTCAGGGAATGTTCCGGGTTTTCTCCGGACGCTCGTGCCGGTGTCCACATCAAAACTGATCAACGGCACAACGTACGTTCTGCGTTATTTTGTGACGCCCGATTATCTGGCGGTCGGACATGATTCCGATTATGTTCTGATGCCGATGACGCCGATTCTTGCACAGCGGATTGCAAATTATCTTCACTGCACGCTCCCGACGGCAAGGATGGTTGATCAGATCTATTCAACGGCATCGGTGAAACTTCGACCGCAGCCGATTCCGCCCGATGCCAATATGGATAAGATTCCTAGATTTTATCAGCATCATGATTCCGTCCGCGCCCTGCGCACGCCTCTGTTAGGAACACATCCGCTTGGATCGCTCGTCGGCGGCACAAAGAAGGATGTCATCATCGATAAACGGGTCTATTCGTGGATCAGAGGGGCGGTTCCAAAGCCGGTCGTGATCTACGGGTGGCACCAATTGAACGGTTCTCCCATTCAACCGGCGTACAACGGTCATGCCGAAACATATGCGGATTACAGTCACGGAATCCGGCTGATTTCGCGGATGGCAAAGATCAACGATGCGGATGTTTCGCTGATTGATCTGCTTCAAGATCCTGTTTTCTACTCCATGCTGTGCGATACGGTGCTGGTAAAACCCTATTACGGGAGTCTCACCGGTGTCGATCGGATCAACGAGATCGTTCCCCGCCGGCATGAGTTGAAGCAAAACTATCCGAATCCGTTTAATCCGTCAACCCGCATCGAGTTTAATCTCTCCGCAGAAGAATCTGTGACGCTGAAGGTGTTCGATTCGCTCGGAAGAGAGATCGTGACGCTGATTGACGCACGGCTCAATACCGGATCGTACTCCCTGCAATTCGAAAACAGCGGATCGTCCATATCATCCGGAGCGTACTATTACCGTCTGCAATCTCCGACATTTTCACACACAAAGAGAATGGTGATCCTCCAATGAAAAATTCCATCACATGTGTACTGCTCGTTGCAATCGTTTTTTCCGCCTGTACATCACAGCCGCTTCCTCCGTCCGTCGTCATGACGCCGATCGTCGATCTGTCCTTGATCGAGCAAACGGTTGTCGTTCCTGAAAAATTCAAAGGAAAAATATCGGACGAGTTAACACTTTCCCTTCCCGAAGGATACACGGCAAAAATATTTCATACGGGAGGACTTTCCAAACCGAGATTTTTTGCCTGGAGTCCCGACAGCGTTCTGCATGTTGCGGACAAGAATGCGGGAACAATTATTGCGCTGCCGGACAAAAATTTCGACGGTGTTGC
Source organism: uncultured Chitinophagaceae bacterium (assembly GCA_964596155.1). Lineage (GTDB taxonomy): Bacteria > Bacteroidota > Ignavibacteria > UBA10030 > UBA8401 > UBA8401. The sequence continues at coordinate 2,842 of CAZQSI010000112.1, read as the reverse complement.
AGACACCGCGATTGTGGCTGCATTGGGATTTTCCAAATCGCACGATCTGAAGTTTTACAACGGTGCAATGTATGTGGCGGAGGAAACCAAAGTAACAAAATGCATTGATGCGGACAACGACGGTATTTACGAAACGAAAACAACGTTTATCACAATGGTGGCCGGAGGGCAGCAGGGAGGCGGAGGTCATGATACAAGGACGATCGTATTCGATCCGGTCAGAAAAAAAATGTATCTCTCGATCGGATCGTTATGCAACGTATGCCGTGAAAGCAACCGGGCCATCATCGAAGAGTGGAACGACGACGGTACCGGAAGGCGCGTGTATGCCACGGGATGCCGGAATGCCGTCGGTATGACGCTGCATAACGGAAAATTGTGGGCGAACAACAACGGATTCGACTGGCAGGGGGATGATATTCCTCCGGAATGGATCGACATTGTTCGCGACGGAGGTTTCTACGGATATCCATATGCTTATGCTCACGGTGTTTGGGTCAATTTCAATGCCAACGGCCAGTACCAATCATTGCTGCCGCTGAATGCTCAGGACAGCGCCAATGTTGCCTCCATGCTGCAGCCGGCAGCGCTCATTCAGGCGCACAGCGCTCCGATGGCCTTAGAGTTCTCAAATTCATCGTTTCCAAAAAAATTCAGCAATGGAGCATTTACGGCGCTGAGAGGATCCTGGAACAGAACCTTCGCAACAGGATTTAAAATTGTATATCTCGATTTTAACAATGCTGAAGACACCACGGCGAATTATGTGGCGGATTTTGTACGCGGATTTCTGAAAGATTCCGTTTCCAAATCCGCCTGGGGGAGACCTGTCGGCGTTGAAACGGATTCCCGCGGAAATCTTTATATCGGCTCTGACGATATCACACGGTGCATCATTATTGTTTCACCGAATCGTCCGACGGGGGTGAAGTCAAACAACGGCACATCCTCATCACCGATCGGCTCGCTGATGAATTTTCCTAATCCGTTTAATCCCTCCACCGAAATTACATTTCTGCTTCGGGAGGCGGGGATGACGCTGCTGAATGTGTACGATGCTGCGGGTAAAAAAGTGGCGCAGCTCATGAATGAAAACAAGCGGGCCGGAGAACATTCCGTTCACTTTAACGGCTCCGGACTTCCGAGCGGCACATATTTTTGCACATTGCGTCAGGGTGATTTTTACGAAACCCGCCAGATTGTTCTTATCAAATAATCGCTTGATGATACCGGTCCTGCCGCTCTCCTCTCCGCGTTCAAATCAGAATAGTGTAAAGACTCGATTACCGAAAAATCCCGTATAAAACCAGTAATGATCGGCAAAATACGACTTCAGTGTCGGCATTAGATTATCAGTAAAGTCTAATTTTCTCTTCTCATTTTTCATAGTATATTGGAATTGGAAATTATCCGGAGAAGCAATGAAAATACTCCTTTCAATCCTTTGTGTCCTGACCGTTGGAGTCTGTCAGCAGCGCGACACATTCAATTTTCTTCAATACGACAAAGATCTGATTTCTCCCGCGGAATATAAATCCCGAAGAGATTCCGTCATGAAGATGATCGGCAGCGATGCAGCGGCAATTTTCTATGCTGCGCCGGAACGGATGAGGAACGGTGACGTAGAATATAGGTACCGCCAGGGAGATAACTTCTTTTATCTCACGGGATTCACCGAACCGCAATCGATTCTGATTCTCTCGCCGAAAGGCATCAGGATCAAAACGGATGATTCGACATACTCAACAGTCCAGGAAGTACTCTTTGTTCAGGACAAAAATCCCTCCGCCGAAATATGGACCGGCCGTCGTTTCGGACCCAGGGGAGCGGAACAACTGCTTGGCTTTGAGGCATCGCTTCCTAACGATAAATTCAGATCAACATTTTCAACGCTGATGTTTTCCGGCATCAAATATCTGTATGTTCAGCCGGTCACTTCCGATATTTCCGGAGAAATCCGGGAATTGATGTCGCCCGTCCTGCGGTGGATCGACAACGCAAAAGTAAGAAATTCCAAAGTCGAGATGCGGGACCCGAATGCAATGGTCCATACGATGCGCATCATCAAATCGGAGGCGGAAATTGCCTTGGTCAGGAAAGCGACCGAAATCAGCGCCACGGCGCACAATCAGGCAATGATGTCGGTAGAACCGGGAATGTATGAGTACGAACTTCAGGCGCTGTATGAGTATGTATTTCTTCGGCAAGGGGCGGAGTATTACGGGTATCCGTGCATTAACGGATCAGGTGAAAATTCAGTAATACTCCATTACAATACGAACAGAAAAAAAATCGCCTCGGGCGACATCGTCCTTTCGGATTGCGGAGCCGAATACCGCGGATATTCAAGCGACGTGACGAGGAGTTATCCCGCAAGCGGAACGTTTTCGAAAGCGCAAAAAGAAATTTACACCGTCGTGCTGAACGCGCACCATGCGGCGATTGCGGCGATCAAGCCGGGGACGCGATGGAGCGAGGTGTCGCAGACAGCAGATTCGGTCATTGCGCAAGGGCTTCATGCATTGGGGATCATCAAAGAAAAGGAAGGACGGGAATTCAGGAAGTTTTACAACCACGGTTTGGGACACCCGATCGGACTGAACGTTCATGATGTCGGTCAGCCGATGCTGGAAGCCGGCATGATCTATACGGTGGAGCCGGGGATTTACATACCCGAAGGATCGGAAGGAGTTGATCCGAAATATTACAACATCGGCGTACGCATCGAGGATGTTATCCTCATAACCGCAACGGGGAATGAAAATCTTTCCGCCGGATGCCCGAAAGAAATCAAAGAGATTGAATTGCTGATGAAAAAGAAAGGAATCGGAAATCAGCCGCT
>CAZQSI010000111.1:0-5002 GCA_964596155.1 uncultured Chitinophagaceae bacterium | reverse complement strand
GGGAGCGAGTTGATAAAGAGAAATAAAAGGCGTTTTCTTGTGTCTGCTTTTTTTTGACAAAATCTGATTTTCCTTCCAAATCTATATTTTGAATGAGATACTTAAACCTAGCAGAATTACAGAAATTGACTTGCCAAATTTAATAATCCCATAGATCATTTGCTATTACGTAAATACGTGACACTGTAACATCCATCGGTCTCTACGTACTTGTACCCGGTAAGGTGATGAATTGGAGCCGAAACATTGAGATTTTATCTTCTCGTTCCCATGCTCTGCTTGGGAACGTGCTGCTTTACCCAAGCTCCGCTTGGGTGATTTGTTCTAGATCTTTTGCGATAGGGACATTCACAATGCTTGCAGAGGAGTTTGGAGGCGAGATGAATATTTTTGGCGAGTTTCTTTCACATATGGTTTGTAAGCACGAATACATACCACTTGCACGTTTGCCGTTAAAGCGTTATATTTCTATGTGATTATCAATTTCGTTGACCAGACCTCTGAAGATATTTTTAATGGTGTTGATACCAAACAAGCCAGACGAATACCGGTTGTCATTTGGAACATCGCTGTTAGAAAGCTCGACATATTGAATGCTGCGCATGATTTAATGGATCTCAGGATTCCACCGTCAAATCGATTAGAAGCACTCAAAGGCAAACACAAAGGAAAATATTCTATTCGAATCAATGATCAATATAGAATTGTCTTTGAATGGACTGAAGCAAACGCCAAGAATGTCCAAATTATTGATTATCACTAAAGGGACTTACATATGATACCGAAAAACAGAAAACCAACCCACCCCGGTGAAATACTCTTGGAAGAGTTTTTACGCCCAATGGAATTGAGTCAGATAGAATTGGCTCGCCGAATGGGTGTGCCCGTGCAGAGGGTGAACACTCTTATCAACGGCAAACGTGACATGACCGCTGAAACAGCAGTGTTATTATCGCGGGTCTTAAAAACCTCTTCTGAATTCTGGATGAATTTACAAGTGGCATGCGATCTGTACATTGCAAAACAACATCTCGAAAACGCTGCTTAATAATTCCTCGGATAACGGTTCCTAGACTTCTCATTTCCAAACTCTTCTTGGGAACGTGCTGCTTTACCCAAACTCCGCTTGAGTATTTTGTTTTGGATTTTTTGCGATAGGGAAATTCAGAATGCTTGAAGCGGTGCTTCAATACGGTGCGCTCCCAAAAGGAGTTTGGTAGCGAGATGATAAAAGAAACTAACATTAAATAGAATTGAACGAGAAAGCTGCTGTACTATGACTGATGAGTCAATTTGTACACTTTTTTCCCGTTGAGATATCCCAGTGTCGCTTGAACAGGACCGATGAGACAGTAGGTCAACCCTGAGAACCCCGCATATCCCGGTCCCCCTGCGATGACAAATGTGATAGAGATGAGTGCAATGATGCAATTGGCTCCATGGGCGATGATACCTGCTCTTGTAATGAGTGTTTCGGCATGATTCAATTCAAGCAGATTCCGTTTTCGGAATGCGTGGAGATAAAGAAGTGTGAAGACGCCGGAAATAACGAAATATCCCAATCCATAGACAAGCATCAAGGTGACCATCTGATCGTTCTGAATCATCGGCACAATCGAGCCGTCGGAGAGTGTGACGTTGATATCCGATCCGCTGAAAACACGGGAAAGGAATGTGATGAGAAATTTTAACGGATAGACGAAAAAGAGAATTACGAAAAGCAGAAGAGCATTCAGCCAGAGTACCGTATTTCCTTCCAGCCCATACCGGCGAAAGTACCGGTAATGCTCGTACCAAAAAAGGAAAAGCAGCGAAAAGGCAAATGCAAATCCGAGAAATCCCCGCAGCACTTCCTCAAGATCGCCGAACGTTTTCGGCACTTCAAGCGATACCACAAGTAACGTCAGCGCGAACCCGAAGACGTTGTCGCTGAATCCTTCGATACGGGAAACGTCGGAGTCTCCCCTCCATCGGAATCCGGTCTCTTTGGCAAATCCGGTCGAAAGCATCTTCTCGCGAATCATCACTTCACCAGAAGCATCCGTTTAACGGAGCTGAACTGATCCGTCGTCAACCGATAGATATACATACCGCTCGCTTCACCCGATGCATCCCACTGAATCGTATACATGCCCGGCATGATATCTCCGTTAAACAAAACTTTCACTTCCCTGCCCAGCATATCATAAACGGACAACCGTGCAGGTCCGCTTTGTGCTATGGAAAAAGCAATGGAGGTCGAGGGATTGAATGGGTTTGGATAGTTCTGATCCAGAGAATAAAGAAAAGGAAGTGCGTGATTTTCCGTCACAGAAACAGGTTGAAGCTGTGTACGGAATTGGAACGAATATTGATCTCCTCCAACCGAATCCTTGTTCCCGTCGATCGCTTTATTGTAAATTGATTTTGCACCGCTGCCGATCGTAACCGAATAATTCGTAGCATATTCAAGGGCGCCGGAAACCGGCTTCCACAGCAAGGTGTTTTGAGGCGGTGTGGACGTACTCCATGTAAATGTTCCCGACGTCGCTGGAACAATGCTGAAAGCATTGCGAACGCTTGCCGTGTCCATGGACTCCGAGAATCGAATACCGACTGCCTGAGTGACAGTAAAATTGGTATCGTTTGGCACCGGCTGTGTCAATTGAACATACGGCGGAAGGGTTGTCGTTTGAAATGTCGTGACAAATGATTTCGATGCGACATTCGACGTGACGGTAGTATTATCCACAAACACTGTCGGCTGTACCGTATTCCCCAATCCCGCGAGAGTAATGGTGTAAGATGTTTTGAATGCTAACAAATTTTTTGGAGTAAACGTCATTTCCGTCAATCCTGCGTTCCAGGAAATCGACCCTTCGACAGAAGGAACGATTGAAAAAACCGACCTCACCATTGCCGTATCCATCGGTTTGATGAACGTCAAGACCACCGGACTGCTTCGATCAACACCGGTTGCATTGTTTGCAGGCAGCGGTGTGACAATCCTGCCTGTCGCGTTGAGCGTCACATTGACGGTGTCTTTTGAAAATCCTGTCGTCTCGTATACCACTTTATAACTTCCGGGAGGAAGGGAATCGAACAGATAGAATCCGTTGTTGAATGTATCCCCGTTATACACTTTATTGACGGGCAAAAGATGAACAGCAACATTATTGATCGGAGTTGTTCCGTTTTTTTGAAATCCGATGATCATCCCGAGAGTATCGTACGGAATTTTATAATATTCCACGAAGCCGTTCATAATGCCGTACGCTTCGGTTTTTCGGTAATCATTGTTTAGGAGACGTCTTGTTTCCGGAAATCCGTCATGAAATGAACCTTCGGATAGTTGCCCCGGCATTACCAAACCGTTCAACACTCCAAGATTAAATCCTCCGTTCGGTCCGCCATAAAAAGTATAATCCTTATACACACCCGGTACTATGTTGCCGCCTGAAGCGCTGGTCCGTAATTTCGACCGGATGTTCGAATAAATAAAAGCAGACATATCAACAGCAGCGGGAAATGCCGGTTGGCGCGTCGAGATGATTTCCTTTATAAGCACCATTGTATATGTTCCGCCACCGGCGTTGCTGTGAATGGAATGAAACCAATGAACGTTGTTCGCATTCGCAAATTGCCACCGCGCCGATAACGATGGTTCCAAATTATCATCCGGGTACGTGTTGGTTTCCCTCGTCAGGAAGACTGTTGCTCCTCTCTGCTGCATGAGCGGACGAAGCCAGAGTGCTTTTCGGAAATTCCCTTCAGATTCCCAAAAGACGTTTCCGGGGTCTGGTTCAATGCGCCGGTCATTTGCGGGATTATTTCCGCCATGTCCAGGATCCACACAAATTTTTAATCCGTTGAAATTATTGGGAGGCTGTGCTAATGAAACTGCCGTAAAAAGTAAGGAACAAAGAAGAATATATTTTTTCATATTAGTGTACCTCCTCGTACGTCAGAAGGTATAATTCCCCAAAAGCTGTATTAAATATGATTTTGTTTTCGGAAGGAGCACAAGCCGGATATAAGGCAATCCCGTCGAACGCTGAGGTCAATTGTACGGTAGCTGATCCGTCTGCGGCAACGGCAATGATATCCGATCGCAAAAGCATATGACCGTCATCGACATCATTCATCCCGATGATCCATTTTCCGTCTTTCGTCCATTGCGGCGCATTGCATTTCCCGATCCGTGTAACGGCGCCGGTAGTTCGATTCAGGACGAATGCACCGTTATCCATTTCCACCGCGGCAATGAATTTGCCGTCCGGCGAAAGCGCAGGCCAAATATAGCGGCCGTTGCCGAGCGGATCGAGAATAGTTTTTCCCGCGGCTGAATAGAGGACAATCTTCGTCTCTTCAATGCCCGGCACAACGACTGCTGTTTGTCCGACAGACTTTGATGCCGATATTTTTTCCGGCACCGCAAAGGTGTTTCGGATAAACTTCGGTGTTGCAATGGAATTTCCTTCATTTCGAACAATTGCCGATCCGTTCTCAAGCGATTTCTCGACAGTCTGCTGAACTCGTGTTAAATGATCTCCTTCCACGACGGTTCGCCGAAACGCGATCGATGAACCGTCATAGGAAATTGAAAAATCGAACCCTGAATGTTTGTCCTTGGTAATTTCGCGAAGCAGTTTGGAAGAGAAATCATACTGCCAAATTCCGTTGTAATCTGCATTGGTCACGAAGATGCTCTTCCCGTCCGGTGCAAACCGGGCGTTGCTCCATTGCTCCGAAGCGGGAATTGCTATTTTTTCCATTGATGTCACACGCAGTTGCGAAACGAGCATCGAGGAAGTACAGATTGTGAACAGAAGTAATCGTAGCATCATACACCTTTAAATAGTCAAAGAAATATAGAAATAGTCACGTTTGCGGTCAATGACAATCGGCACTACTTCAGCAGAAGCATTTTCCGCGTTTGAGACGATGGTCCGGATCTCAGTGTATAGTGATAGACGCCGCTGGGAAGGCGATTGCCCTCAAACGAAACAGAATATGTTCCTGC
>CAZQSI010000110.1:0-5082 GCA_964596155.1 uncultured Chitinophagaceae bacterium | reverse complement strand
AAACATGTGCATCACTTAACAGGTACTTCTGTCGATCCATTGATCGATTGATCGATTGACAATTCGATCTCATGACATCAATGGTATTCCTTCAACGCAGATAAAGAATGGCCGAAGTGCTGGCAACAAAAGAACTGCAAATACTATTTGTTGGAGAAATCTGCGGATTAATGGATTCATTGGAAGCATAACTAATGCGTTTGACGAGTATTGAGCAATCATGACACACCGTATCGGCAAAATAGCCGGAATTGCGGTGGCGGCATTTATTGGATCTGTTCTTTTATACCTGGCAGTTGCTGATGTACTATCAAAAATTACGGTCAATGGCGATGTTCGGACAACACATGATATGCAAATCTATATTTTATCAAACGGGATTCACACGGACATCGTTGTTCCGGTAACATCGGGCGTCATAGATTGGAGCCGATACGTGAAATATGAAGACACAAATGGAAACGATACATCGGCCGGATATCTTGCGATAGGCTGGGGAGACAAAGATTTCTATCTGAAAACGCCGAGATGGTCCGATGTAACATTCACCGTTGCTTTCAGAGCGGCATTTGCATTAGGCACCCCGGCGATCCACACATCATTCTACAGGCAAATGGATGAAGGGGAACGTTGCAAGGCCATCTCAATGAGCTGGGATGATTACAGAAAACTTACGGAGTATATTCTCGGCAGTTTTAAAAAGGATTCATCGGAAAACGTTATCAACATAAAAACAGACGCTCATTATGGTGATAATGACGCATTTTATGAGGCTGTGGGCAGCTTCAGTCTGTTCCATACCTGTAATACATGGACAAACAACGGTTTGAAAACATCCGGTCAAAAAGCAGCTTTTTGGACACCATTTGATACCGGAATTTTTTATCATTACTCGGAATAATCGCTTTTGAATCGGAAACTTTCCGCCTTTGAATATTCATGACGGCCATAGAAAAATTATTTTTGGATAAATCCGGAAAGACCAAAGCAAAAACCAAAACGCTATGCGAGTGGTTACTCTGCCGCACGGTATCCGTGAGCGATCTGGTCGCCTTTGCACATCATCAATCCCCCGTGGTGACAGCCGCCTGCATTGAAGCGGTCGAATGCGCCACTAAGAAGAGTGCTGAATGGACGGAGCAACCGCGACGAAGAAGATGGGGAAAATCTTATCCCTTAAGCCGTCCCTGGAGTGGATTACACCGCCGGAGCCAAACGGACAGATTACCGTGGTTGATGTTCTGACTGCGAAGAATCTGGAAGAACATCAGAACAAAGTGAGGGAATGGGCAGAGGATGTCTGGAAGCAATGGCGTTCACGATGCATTCGGACAATAGAACAGCTTCTCCGGAAGCATCTCTAACGCCTTCGAAACAGACTGCAAACCAAAGAACCACCACCGGTGTTATTTTTTCGGGGGATTACAGCCGCAATCCGTTCCAGTAATACCGTCATCCGGTTTGCAAAATAATATCTAGCTGTCCTGAAAAAGGAGTGAATATCGATGTGGGATTTTCAAACATACTGGTTTGATGTTTCCATGGTAAGCATGATGTTTGCCGTTGGAAACATTCTGATGGGACATTTTGAAGAGCATACTCCCAAATGGAGAAGAGTCCTTAAATATTTCCTCTCTCTTGTTGTGGTGATCGGTCTCGTCCATTTTACAAACAGATACATTGCGTACGGATTCGTGGGATGTTTTGCGTTGTTTGCTCTGTATGTGCATGCAATTGTATTGCCGAAGAAAGGAATAAACGGATGGACGGGCGAACCAAAAGACGAATATTATAAATTCCGCGGGTGGAACAACAGTTCACAATGATTGTCCGCGATGCTCCCGCCGATTCTTCGGCACTTTTTAGTTGTCTGAAATTTTCTTAGGTTGAGGTCAATGACGTTCGAATAGAATCAATTTCAATCGAAGGATGTTCGCTATGAAATTGTTCCGGCTTTTCATTGTACTGCTCATCGCCTCCGCCGGACTCTTTGGTAGCGATACCCGGTCTCCCCGGCGGCTGGATGTCTCCTATCCCTCGAACGGTATCACCATAAAAGGGTGGCTCTACCTTCCCTCCGACGATACATTAATGTTTCCCGCTATTGTTCTCTCCACCGGATTTTCGGGTGTGAAAGAGTGCAATTACGATCTGATCGCCGAACAGTTCTCATCCGCCGGATATGCGGTGCTGCTGTTCGATCATCCCAACTTCGGCGAAAGCGGCGGCGAACCTCGTCAGGAAGTTGATCCGATGCGTCAGGTCGATGCGTACAGGGATGGAATTTCATGGTTATTGTCGCACTCCTCTGTTGACAATCACCGGATCGGAGTCTGGGGCGGAAGTTTCAGCGGCGGTCATGCACTGATCACGGCGGCGCTCGATTCGCGCGTCCGGTGCGTTGTATCTCTCACACCGATGCTGAGCGGCAGTTCATATTTCCTTCAGCTGCCCGAATCAAACAGGAAGAAACTGCAGGAGATGTTTCGTTATGACCGGCAGGAACGTTTTGCCGGAAAAACGCCGATGTACATTCCGGTCACATCCGACGATCCATCGGTCTTCACCGCCGTGCGGGGAAAACCGGCGTGGGATTTTTATCAAACCTTTCAATCGCGCGCGGCGCGCTTTCAGAACCGCGTGACGTTAAGGAGTCTGGAACATCTTTTTGCCTACGAACCTGCAGCATATCTTAACAGACTCGCACCGACTCCCGCTCTCGTCATTCTCCTTTCGAATGACGAACTGGTGGACAACGCATATGTAAAAAGGGAAATTCAGAAACTTCCCGGAACACACGAGATCACATTCGTTGAAGGAAACCATTTCTCGCCGTATATGGAAAAACTGGAAGAGTCGGCACGGATGGCGATCGATTGGTTCAACCGATATCTAAAATAAGAGTATTACTTTGCATTATTAATTGAGGAGCCCGCCTATGCCGTCGCATGAAGCACATAACCCTAATCCCGTCCGCGTTCGTCTAGCCCATTGGCGCGAACGCTTCTTTGCACAGAAATACCGATTTGACCTGGGACAGTCATTTCTCGTGATCGTCAACTTTACGCTGCTCATCATCACCGCCAGCGACAAACTGCAGATTTTTTTCGGCATTCCGCGTCTCCGGTCGCTGCTGATCGTGATCGTGCCGCTCGGATTCATCGGCGTCTGGCTCTTCGGGTACTTTATGGATAAAGTAGTCCGCGCCGCACAGATGGCGGAACGGCAGTCCATTAAACGAAGCGAAGTCTGGACGACACACATCGAGCAGATGGACAGAATCGAAAGTGAATTGAAAACCGTCCGATCGCTTCTGGAACAGCAGAAATCAGGAACGGTCTGAGGCATCGGCTGAAGCGGCGGTGTGATGCACGTGCGTTCAAAAAACAGATTGTTGCGACCTGAAACAACAGGAACAGCAATCACAATCTCTTCGATATTTCATTCTTTGCTCCCGCACTCTCTCCGCCTGAGCATAGCAGCATAGAATAGCATTGAAATTCACACAAACTCCCGCTACATTGTCACAAAATCTTCAAAGCCAACTTCCTATGTCCATCAAAATATTCGTCACCGGCGGAACATTCGACAAAGAATACAACGAACTGACCGGAACGCTCTTTTTCAAAACGACGCACCTCGGCGAAATGCTCTCCCTGGGACGTTCGCGCATCGACGTCTCCGTCACCACGCTGATGATGATTGACAGTCTTGAAATGACAGAAGCGGACCGGCAAAAAATCACCCGCCGCTGCCGAACGACCCCCGAAGAGAAGATCGTCATTACACACGGCACCGACACGATGACCGACACGGCGAAATATCTCGCCGCCGCGAAGATGAACAAAACGATCATCCTCACCGGTGCGATGATTCCGTACAAATTCGGCAGTTCGGACGGACTGTTCAATCTCGGCAGCGCTCTCGCCTTCGTGCAGACATTGCCGCACGGCGTTTATATTTCCATGAACGGACGCTATTTTTCGTGGGACAACGTGCGGAAGAACAAAACGATCGGGGAGTTTGAGGAGATCCGATGAACACAAAATATTTGATGACCGCCGCCGCGCTCGCATTGGGAGCTGCCGGAATCATCCTCTCCTTCCTGCCTCAGGAAATTCTCGCCGCCGTTCAGGAAACGCCGTCGCCGGCGCGGACGATACCGGTACAGATGCTCGGTGCGCTCTATTATGCATTCGCCATGGTCAACTGGCTTTCGAAGGACTCCCTGATGGGAGGAATCTACGGTAGACCGATTGTGATTGGGAATCTGACGCACTTTCTGATCGGGACATTGGTCCTGTTAAAGAGTCTTTCCGTCGCTGCCGCACCTCCTCTTATCATTGCAGCCATGGTGTACGGATGCTTTACGATACTGTTTACGATTGTTTTATACAAAACTCCCGCGGCAAAAATAAATTGAGAATCGTTAATGTTGTGCGATCGACTGACACAACGTTCACGATAACTATTAAGGAGAATTACTATGAATAAAATTACTCCGAATTTATGGTTCAAGAGGAACGCTGAAGAAGCGGTGAATTTTTATCTCTCCGTCTTTCCCGGGGGGAGAATCATCACCAAATCGTACTATCCGACCGAAGGCCTGCTCGACTTTCAACAGGAGTTTGCCGGCAAAGTCCTGGTGATTTATTTTGAACTGTTCGGACAGCAATTTACTGCCATAAATGCGGGGGACGAATTTACATTTAACGAAGCGGTCTCCTTCAACATTTCCTGCAAAGACCAGGCGGAAATTGATTATTACTGGAATACTTTGACAACAAACGGCGGCGAGGAAAGTGTCTGCGGCTGGTGCAAGGACAAATATGGACTCTCATGGCAAATAAATCCGGAAAATATGGAGGATCTCTTGCTTGTGCCCGGCGCCTGGGAGAAAATGCTGCAGATGAAAAAAATTATTATTTCGGAATTAGAAAATCCTCAAATGTAACTGCTCCCGTCCCTGTTCGTCGGATCATTACTTCGGTGCGGAACATATACCGGTGTTTGATAGTCGACGGTGATGACTATTTGCTCAGCTGTTCCAGTTCTTTCACTGCCTGCTGCGCCGACGGCAGG
>CAZQSI010000109.1:2418-5095 GCA_964596155.1 uncultured Chitinophagaceae bacterium | reverse complement strand
TGACGAATGTCAGCATCTTTTATTACGAGCAAGACCCTGAAACACCCGCCACGGCAGGTAAAAGTTCGGCATGGCGAAATGAAAATATACGTTACCCTGAATTGAATTCACCGTGACACCAACGAACTGAAAGAAAAATCACTTCCCGTACCGCTGCTTAACGGCAGGAATCAAATACTCCTCGAACGACCGTTTGAAATCATACTCCGCTTTCCATCCCCACTCCTTTTGTGCCAATGTATCATCCACATCGGCCGGCCAGCTGTCCACAATTTTCTGACGGAGCGCGTCCGGCTTGAAATTCACTTCTGCCGCGGGAAATGCCCGCTTAATCACATCGTAAAAATCTTTCGCCGAAACAGAAAAAGCACCGATATTATACACTACCTGCGTAAGATTTTTTGCCGGTGTCGCTTCAAGTTTCAGCAGTGCGTTGATCGCATCGGGCATCACCATAAACGGGAGTGTCGCCGATTCCGGGACAAAGCAGTCGTACACTTTTCCCTGCGCCGCATAGTGCATCATCTCCGGACCGTAATCGCTCGTACCTCCGGTCGGCAGCGTGACGGCGCTGATGAGTCCCGGAAATCGGATGCCGCGGAAATCAACATGAGCCGCGGTCGGCTGCGGATCAATCTGACGGTAATACCAATTATAATATCGCCCCAGATCTTCGCAATATTTTTTGTTGATGCCGTACATCGTACGTGCATCGAGCCATTCGGATTCCTTTACTTTGCAGGCACTCATTTTAGTTTTTACATCCGGCAGTCCGTATGCGGCAATCGAACTGGGAAAGAGAAACTTTACATTTTCTCCCGTCGCCCGTGCCTGACGCGCTGCTAGTTCCAGCAGACCGAGTGTTCCGTCCACATTCACACGGTGGCCGAGCACCGGTTCGCGTTCCGCTTTGGTTGAAAGTATCGCCGCGAGATGATAGATCGTGCCGAAGTCATAAAATGCCGCCAACCGGTCGAGCAGAGAGGAATCCATAATATCTCCCACGATTACCTCATGACATTGTTCCTGTAAGATGTTGCTTAACGGATGAACATCAACGGCGACGATCTTCACATCGGCGTCTGTTTCGGTGAGGCGTGAAACAAGTCCGTGGCCGATCTCTCCGTTCGCGCCGGTGATCAAGACTGCTTTTGTGGACATGAAGACCCTTTCTCAATTCTGTTTTCGGGATTAAATATAAAGAAATTTTGGATGGGAGAAACGAGCGGAACCACACCGAGCCGTCCGGATTATTTAATCAGCAGCATTTTCACCGATGCAGAGCTTCCGGGTGTCCGGAGACGTGCAATGTAGGTGCCGGAAGGAAGATTGCCGCCCGAAAATGTTACGGTGTACGGTCTGCCGGAACGGGCTTCGGAATTAAACAGAACGGCAACTTCACGTCCGAGCATGTCGAATACGGAAACCGTCGCTATCCCCGCAGATGAAACTGAAAACCGGAGCGTTGTTGAGGGATTAAACGGATTTGGATAATTCTGTTCCAGATGCAGATGCTGCGGAAGTGCATTCGAAGCGAAGGAAACATTCGTCAAAATTCTTTGCTTGAGCCGTTGAATCCGTTCGTACGCAGAATCAATGACGGATGCCGTAATCTTTCCTTCCTTCACTTTCCTGCTGATCACATCAACTACATACGATGTCAACGACCGGTTATTATATATTGATTTGACAAAGAGCAATATATCGGTACCCGACAGCACGCAGAGTTCAAGCGCGTCATCGAATGCGTAATTTGCCGCAATGGCGTTCATAAATAATTCGTCGCTCACCACAACACCGCCGAACCCGAGCGAATCCCTTAGCAGCCGCGTGATTGTTTTGTGAGAAAGCGATGCGGGATGCTGCGAGTCGATCACCGCATTGAACAGATGGCCCGCCATAATGATGTCCGCCGCACCGCTCGCCACGGCGGATTGAAAAGGGATGAGTTCCTTCGGCGTCCATGTGCCGCTCACATCGGTGAATCCTAAATGAGAATCGGTTGCGGCGCTGCCGTGACCGGGAAAATGTTTCAGCGTGGTGATGATCTTTTTTTTATGGAATTCGTCGATAAACCAGCCGATGTGACGAAAGACCGTGTCCGTATTCGACGAATAACTCCTGTCGAGTTTTCCGATCGCGGGACTTTTTGGATTGACATTCAGATCCGCCACCGGTGCAAAGTTGATGTTGAAACCCGCCTGCCGGACCCATTCCGCCATTATCGCTCCCCATTTCCTGGCCGTATCTTCTCTGTTCACGGTTGTTCCAACATAATACGCGGAGGGAGAAACGGCGAAGCCGTTGGATGGACCGAGGCGCGCCACTCTTCCCCCTTCCTGATCAATTGCCAGAAGGAGCTGCGACGTGCTCAGCGACGAAAGTTCCGACGTCAGCGTTGCAACCTGCGTTTTGGAAACAATATTGCCGCCGAAAAGAATCACTCCTCCCAGTCCGCGCTGCTGTAGGTCAATCCTGATAGAATCGGGAATCGTTGTTCCTGTAAATCCGACCATTACCATTTGGGCGATTTTGTATTCCAGCGAGGGCTGCGACAGAAGTGAAATTGGGAAGAACAGACAAGAGAGGAAAAACAATCTTCGGGCAAACATCATTTCATCAGCACCATGCGTCCGATTTCCGACCTGCCGTTGAATGTCAGCCGATAGAAATAAAT
>CAZQSI010000109.1:0-2318 GCA_964596155.1 uncultured Chitinophagaceae bacterium | reverse complement strand
GCGCCGAAGACGATCATCATCTCATCCGTGCTTTGAAATCCGAAGCGGATCGTATTGTTCGTCGTGTTGTTGTATGTCGCCACGGCTTTCAATCCTTCGCCCGGATTCAGCGTCATCGGCGGATCAAAATAGAGAATCGGCGGATGCTGCCAGTCGTCCGTCCAATATACCATCCGGCCGTTGTTCGGACCGCCGGCGATCTCAACTCTGAATTCCTTCATTCGCTCGTGCGCATGCGTCATCAACTGGATGATGTGCCGTTTTTCGTTGAATGAAAATGTTTTCGACACTTCCGTCACCGAATGCGGAGGCAATTCAAACGAATTATTCCCCAGATTCAGCACTTCCGCAACGCGGAGCACCTGACTTTTCGGTACGGTGTAAATGTTCGCATACACTTCGCCGGTCTGCACGGTTCCCGTTCTGTTCACATAATGTGAATTCATGTCGAAACCGGTCTTCGCCGGAAGACGGATCGCCACACCTTTCGGCAGATTGAAATTGGCGTACGGTGTCTGCGTTCCGGCAAAAAAGGAATGGTAAAACAATTGATAAAAGAGCGCCGCGTTATATTCCCCCGTGACCGTATCCCTCAAATCCCTGTACACATACGGATTCGGCATGAGGGACGAGGGCATTGACGAATTGAACGTGTACATGATAAAGTGATGGCTGCCGGATCGCATGATGATCTCCACCCTGTTCACAAAGAGATCCTCGGTATGTGCCGGCGGAACGTAATAGTAAAATTCTCTGTCGTTGGCGCTGTTCGGCTGCACCGTGAACGGTCCGACGCGGAACTGCATGCCATTTGCCGGTACGGGAAGCGGTGCAAAGGGCGGAAGCGTGTAGCGCGACGTATCATCCAATACCGTCGAGTCCGCTACGACACCTGTCTGCGGCGCTCCGGCATAAATCCATTCGTGGATCAGCTTCAATTCCCCTTTGGTGAGAAAATTCCCGCCGAGCGGCATCATCGATCCATAGTACGGATGATCGTTATTATAGTGGGACTGCTGCGACGCATCGATCTTTTCCCACAGAAAACTTTTTCCGACGCCCGGTAAACTTCCCTTTGAACTGACACGCATCAGCGAATCTTTCAGGGCGGCGGCGTTCTTCGGTTTCACATCCACGAGGGACTGATACGCGACATCCTGCGTCAACACCAATCCCGATTGACTGGCAAACGACGAACCGGCAGTGTGGCAGTTTATGCACTGCTTATCCAAAATATTTCGCTGGATCACATTCCATGTGGATGGAGTCTGTGCCGATCCGATCTGAATAATACATATGAACGAGACGATCAATAATTTCATACCGCCAATCTACAATGTTCCGTTTTGAGAATCAATGTATGCACGGTTACACAGATGCGATTACCGAAACTATTTCATATTTTAATCAAAATGAGCGGTTCACCCGTATGAAATTCACATTAACGTTGTCCTTCATCTTTGCCGCATCGGCCTTCGGACAAGCAGATGTTGCCGGACGTGTCAATCCGTTTGTCGGAACGGACGGCCACGGACATACTTTTCCCGGTGCGACGGTTCCTTACGGAATGGTGCAGTTGAGTCCCGATACGCGTGTTGAGGGATGGGATGCGTGCAGCGGATATCATTATTCCGATTCAACCATTCTCGGTTTTTCGCATACGCATCTCAGCGGCACCGGCGTCGCGGATTACGGCGATATTCTGTTCATGCCGATGACGCGGAAACCTGATCTCGATCCTCACCGCTACCGCTCTTCCTTTTCTCACCGGAACGAGAGAGCGGAACCGGGATTTTATTCCGTTCTGCTGAATGATGATTCAATCGCTGTAGAGTTGACGGCAACCGAGCGGGTCGGCATTCACCGGTACCGTTTCCCGAAAACAAACAGCGCTTCCGTCTTGATCGATCTTCGGCATGGATTGGGTCCGGATATTGTCATTGAGTCATGGATGCGCCGGGATGGCGAGGCAGCCATCAGCGGATTCCGCCGTTCGAAAGGCTGGGCGAACGATCAGCATCTCTATTTTACAGCACACTTCTCCCTTCCGATCAGGGAGATCTCCGTCACCAACAATGATTCGATCCGATGGAACAAGGATTCATCATCCGGAAAAAACGTGAAAGGCGTGCTGACGTTCGATACCGGCGGAGAATCGGCATTGATCGTGAAAGTGGGTCTCTCCTCCGTCAGCGCAGAGGGAGCGCGAAACAATCTGCTTTCCGAGGCACCGGGATGGGATTTTGACGCGATGCGGTCGGCAGCCCGCACACAATGGAACGATGCTCTCAGCGTTATTGACGTCCGCGGCGGAACCG
>CAZQSI010000108.1:2781-5335 GCA_964596155.1 uncultured Chitinophagaceae bacterium | reverse complement strand
TGAATCAGAATCAGGGAGCAGAATCAACATTGGCATTTCTTCAGTCATTACTGGAACTTCGGTTATCGGAGCAGACACAATTGCAGGGAAACGTAGTTTCACATTAAGTGGCCTTTCCAGAAAATAATCCTTTACGGTGACTCTCTTGCGGTATTGCTGAGAAAGCACGATATCGAAAAGCACTTCGTCTGATTTCAACTCATCATATTGACAATGGTAAGCTTTCTCCTTACACTCAAGGCAACATCAAGCAAGCCGATTAAACAGTTTAGGCAATATGGAATCTGGGATTAATAAATGGATTCCGTAGTAATGTTTCACACCTGCCCTCCATCGGCTCTGCCGGTCGAACGTTCGATATGTTTATCCTCTCTCCTGTCCGACCGATTGTTGATTCACTCAACATCATAGAATACGAATATCATGTCGATTTTCCTTAGAAAGTAACTATGTTTACCACATTATTACTGGTTATTTTTACCGTTGCAGCAGTAACGTCTGCACTGTGCGCTATCCTCTTTGCAAAACCGGTTTCCAAAATCCTTGTTCGGCTGATTACCGAGGAGCTCGCTCCCACATGGAAACGCTACATCACATTTGCGGTCTATGTTGTCGGAATTTCCGGCGGCGTAAGGATCTGGGAAATGGAAAAATATATCACACCCGATAAAGAGGGAGCCGTTGTTCTTCTCACAGACGATCGATGGGTCATCGAGATCTATAAAACGGTCGTCGGCTCTCTTCAAAGTATTGCATGGATGCTCCTGATCTTTTTTCTTTTTGCGCTGATCGGCTACGTTGTCATCCGCGGATTTGAATATAAGCGAAATGCCGCACCGTAAACGATCGGTACTTGTGCGGTTAAGTTCATTGTTCAAATTATTGTTTTCATGAATTGGACACAAAGAGGAGAATACCAATGATCCGCAAAAGTATGTGGTTTTCGTTGCTGTCTTTTCTTTCGGTGGCCGTCTATGGTCAGGGGATCGTGAACGGCAATTTTGATCTTGGACGAAACAACGGGTGGACCGAAACAAGCAAAGGGAATTATATTCTCGTTGGTACCGGTTCATCCTTCGCATCGACGGAGATCACCCCTCAGGTAAACCCTCTCTCCGGACAATATATGGGGAGGATCGGCGGCTTTTCCTATGAGGTGAACTCGTTATCGCAAACTGTTGCATTGCCGGCATCAACGCCATTGTATCTAAAACTTTATGTGCAGGACCGGAATGCTTCAATTTCAGATTGTGCAGGATTATGGGTCGGTGCACAGATTCGAGTGAGTGTTGCGGGTCAAACGATCTATGACACTTATTTATGCCAGTACAATCAGTTGAACAGCTGGACACCGGTCTACTTCAATCTTTCGGCACTTGCCGGACAAACAGTTCCGATCATTTTTCAGGCGGATGCGGCGAACACCGTATGGTCGTATTTGTACATCGACGATGTCAGTTTAACGAACCACATTACCGGTGTTGTGAAGGAATCAAACATCCTTCCTGCCACCGTTGAGCTGCAGCAAAACTATCCCAATCCTTTTAACCCTTCTACGACAATAAGATATGCGCTTCCAACATCAGCATTGGTGAAAGTGACCATACACGATCTTCTCGGAAGAGAGTTGGAAACACTTGTGAATGAAATACAATCCGCAGGATGGAAGGAAGTACTGTGGAATGGTTATGGTGTGCCAAGCGGTTTGTATCTCTATCGCATTCAATCGGGAAAATTTACTGGGACAAAGAAAATGATGTTACTGAAGTAACAAATTGTTTCAACTGCAATTCTCCTCGACCTGGACAATCCGCGAAACGTTATTGCGGCATTGGAATCTCAGTTATTATCTCCAATTGAAGATGAATTGGAAGAGCATCTGCCGAATGTCGTTTATTAGCGCGGTTCGCTTCTTCACAACGGCAGATTCTTCCGATATTAATTCAGATCATGTAAACATCACACTTTTTTCTCCTTTGAACATCCGATGCTTTTCGGTATATTTGTATAATAATTTGAAAGGGCGTTTAGCTCAGCTGGTTTAGAGCGCCTGCCTTACAAGCAGGAGGTCCGCGGTTCGATCCCGTGAACGCCCACAGGATGCTTCGAATTTCCGGAGCATTTATTTTTAGAACAAAGCCAAAATAAACAGCTGGTTTAGAGCGTGGCGCCTTCGGCGCCAAGGTCCGCGGTTCGATCCCGTGAACGCCCACATAAATGCCTTGACGACCTCAAGGCATTTTCAGTTTTAAATCGGTTACCGCCGATCTGATTCAGGTCACAAGAGGCGGATTCTTAATTTACTTTTAATGAAAAGTTCCATAATTTCAAAAGAAATGTCATTATTCTAACAACGGAGGCACACCATGAAATCACTATTGTTCAATGCTGCAATCATCGCAATGATCGCTTTAGGATGCGGACCGTCCCGCGAAGTAAGCCGGATGGCGGCGGATCAGCAAACCGATTTAAGCGGCAAGTGGAATGATACGGATTCCCGGCTGGTTGCGGAACAAATGGTAACAAGCCTGATCGGCAGACCGTGGATCGGAGA
>CAZQSI010000108.1:0-2681 GCA_964596155.1 uncultured Chitinophagaceae bacterium | reverse complement strand
AAAAAAGGACAGGGTTCTCTACTTTCTTGATGTCGGCATGCTGTACCATTACGATCGAAACAGCGTCAAAAGCAATGCGATGCTTTCCTCCGCCGAAGATGCCATCGACGAATTATACACATCCAGTCTTTCCAAAGGCGCTGCGTCGCTGTTGCTGAATGATAATGCGATGGATTATGACGGCGAGGATTATGAAGATGTGTATTTGAATGTTTTCAAGGCGCTGAACTATTTGAATCAAGATCAATTCGACCCTGCGTTTGTTGAAGTGCGCCGGATCAACAACAAATTATCCCGCCTGAAAGATAAATATAACAAGATCGCTGAAGAATATAACAAGTCCGATGATGCTAAAAAGAAGTTTACCGTTGCAGATAATAAATTCAACAACTCTGCGCTGGGACGCTATTTAAGCATGCTGATGTACCGGGCTGAAGGAAAGTATGACGATGCGCGGATCGATCTCCGGGAAATCGATCAGGCGTGGAAATCCCAATCCCAGCTGTACAATTTTCCCAAGCCCGATTTGGATCGATATCTTGCCCCTTCGTCCAAAGCGAAAGTGAATGTGGTGACATTTGTCGGCAACGCCCCGCGGCTCTTCGCGAAGAATCTCACCATTCACACATTCAAAGACGCGGTTGCGATTTATACGTCGGACGGGAAGGATGAAAAGGAATTGGATGTAATTTCCTGGCCGGAGATGACAAGCGGATATCATTTCAAGTTCTCTCTTCCGTATATGGAGAAACAAGGAACAAAAGTGGCAAAGGCCGTTTTGGAATTAAATGGTATTCCCTCGGCACAATTATATACCATTGAAAGTCTTGAAAATGCCGCGGAGGATACGTATAAACTTAAAGAAGGATTGACCTATCTGAAGACAATCATCAGAACGGTGACGAAGGGGATTCTGAACGAAAAAGCGAATGCGGAACTCGACAAGAAAACGGGAGGGGGTCTGTTCGGAGAATTAACGCGGATCGCCACAAGCGCTATTGTTGATGCCAGCGAAAATGCCGATTTGCGTCTTGCCCGATATTTCCCGGCAAAGGCGATGGTCGGCGAAGCCGAAATAGAACCGGGCACATATGCGGCAGTGATTAAATATTACGGCGCTAACGGACAGCTGCTCTATTCGGACGACAAGGGACAGATCACCGCTTCGTCAAAAGGTTTGACATTGCTGCAGTCAGCTTACCTTAATTGAGGCATGAACATGTTTAAGAGCATACTCTGCATAC
This sequence comes from uncultured Chitinophagaceae bacterium, assembly GCA_964596155.1. GTDB lineage: Bacteria > Bacteroidota > Ignavibacteria > UBA10030 > UBA8401 > UBA8401. The sequence goes on along the minus strand of CAZQSI010000108.1, from coordinate 1,437 downwards.
TATTATTCATACCGCTGCTTCAGTCACAGAATAAGCCGTCATGGATCGATACACCGGCGAAAAGTTATCCTTCCTCGAAATATTTAACGGCCGTAGGTTCCGGAGATACGAGAAAAGGCGCCGAACAAACTGCCGCAGCGGCGCTCTCGCAAATTTTTCAATCCACGATTTCATCCGAGCAGACCGTCCACGAACGGTATAAAGAATTATTTTCATCTCCGAATGAATCGTCGTTCGAGGGACAGACAGATATTTCCAAAAACGTCACCATCAAAAGCGATCAAACTCTGTTTAATATTCAGTATGCCGAAAGCTATACCGATGCTGCCGGGAGGACATTCGTCCTGGCGGTTCTGGAGAGAAATTCAACCGCAGAGATTTATTTGGAAAAGATTGCCGAGAATGAAAAGGTCATTCAACGATATGTTGATCATTATAAATCTGCAGCAGACCCGCTCACGGGCTTTGCCAATATTAATGCAGCTTCGGTTGTGAGCATTGTCAACGAAACGTTGCGTCAGCAGCTGTCAATTATCAAACCGGGAGCTTCGGTTTCATCGCCGGAAGGTATGGATCATCAAAAGATTCAATCTATGCTGGCCGTTGCAGTGAAAAAACTTCCTTTCTCCATTGCAATTTCGGGGGATATTGACGGGCGTGTGACGGCATTGCTGAAGGAGATACTCAACGATCTCGGCTTTATTGTTGCAGAGAACGGAAGCATGTCGATCACCGGCGGAGTTGAATTCAAAGAAATCGATTTAAAACGGCCGGAGAAATATATCCGATGGTCATATGCGCTCTCTGTAATTGATGCATCCGGCGCCTCGATCATTTCATTGTCGGATAATGGACGAGAAGGTCATATTACCCAGAAGGAAGCGGTCAATCGTTCGTTGCGCACAATTCATCAGCAATTGAAGCAGAAATTCGGGAACGAGATTAATAAATACTTCGATGCCAGGATCAAACGGTAATACCAAATTGATGCTGTCTTTCCCGGCAAATTATTCTTATAATTAATGGTCAGTTCCAAGCATTCAAAAATTACATTGTCCAGCTTTTCCAATATCCCGTTCTATCATCGGGCGAACCTCTGATTCATGCAGGAAATTCCGACAAAATATAAAATATTAGTGATCGATGATGAAGACGGCTATCGTAACATCATAGTCGAAACGCTCGAATCTTCAGGGTACATCGCGTTTGAGGCATCGAATGGATTAGACGGGCTTGCAGCTGCCAAGCAGCATTTTCCCGATCTCATTTTGTGCGATGTCAACATGCCAAAGATGGATGGATTGACGCTTCTCAATACCTTAAAAGAAGAAGAAAAATTTTCCGAGATTCCGTTTATTTTCCTGACGGGAAATGCGGAACCAGAGGATATGCGAAAAGGGATGCGTATGGGAGCCGATGATTATCTCACCAAACCTT
>CAZQSI010000107.1:0-5343 GCA_964596155.1 uncultured Chitinophagaceae bacterium | reverse complement strand
TTATCATCAATGCCAGCAGAAGTATTTTATATGCGTCGGGGAAAACGGATTTTGCCTCGGCGGCTCGAAGCGAAGCGCTGAAACTGAATAACGAGATCAACTTTTTCAGAAATAAATATTTCTAGCCATACGGACTGCGTTCAGGAACACACCTGTTCCTTCGGCATCTCACTCAACATGATCATCGTGTGCGCGAAGACCTTCTTCGACATATCTGGTCAAAACAAATGTTTGACGTTTCGGGTCTTGTTACTACCGACGGCCTGACTCTCCGCATTATCGACCCCGGAATACTCTCCTCCGTCAGCGGTCCTGATTTTCGACGGGCAACGATTATCATCGACGGCAAAACGTTGACGGGTGATATTGAATTCCATAGGACATCAACGGACTGGCGTCAGCATGACCATCATACCGATCGGAACTACAATACAGTTATTTTACACGTTGTTCTGTCCGGGACGGCGGACAGAACCTCATCTGCGAGCGGACGAACCATTCCCACATTAATTCTTGAACCGTATCTGCAATCTCCCCTTGCATCCATCTACGACCAGCTTGCGCGGGAGGAATATTCATTCCGCAGGTATCGTATTCCATGCGAGAATGTCAATACCGGCATTGATGCCGCTTTGCTGGATGGCTGGATCCATTCGTTATATAAAGAACGGATAAAGGAAAAGGCAGCCAGGTTTCATCAGAGACTGTGCGAAATTATTACCCATCAGAATCGCACGCTCGGAGAACCGAAGCCGCCGTACAACGCGATGCTCGATCCAGATGAAATTCCCCTGCCGGATTCGGACATTGATAAAGAATCGTTTCGCCGCAAACTTCCCTGGGAACAATTGCTGTATGAATTGTTGATGGACGGATTGGGATTTTCACAAAACCGTTTGCCGATGCTGCTAGTGTCGGAACGGCTGCCGCTGTCTGAATTTCTGAGATTGTCGCTTATCAGAAATATCGGTGAGCAGCGAATCGCCGATTGCACAATCCAGGAAATAGAAGCACTCCTGTTTGAAGTTTCCGGATTGCTTCCGCCGATCAACAGCGTTCACGATCAGGAATCGAAAGTGTACATTCATTCGCTCTATTCGCTTCTGCGGGAATTGCCGGAGAGAATCGGCATAACACCGCTCGTGCGGACGGATTGGATTTTTTCTCCGACACGGCCGTCGAATTTTCCTACAATTCGAATTGCCGCAGCCGCTGCCATTGTTCATCGGACTCTTTACGGTTCGTTCTTCAAATCGCTGATCATTATTGCCGGAGGAAGATCGTTGAACGACGAGGCAAAAATCACGGAAATGCTGAAGCTGCTCGATCCGGGTCACCATCCGTTCTGGAATTATCATTATGGATTTACAGAAGCAGTTACGAAGGAACATACGCTCCTCGGTCTTTCGCGAAAGTACGATCTGATGATCAATGTCATTGTTCCGTTCATCTGTCTGTACGGATCAATATTCGGTAAGAGGGTTCTTGTGGAGCAGACTTTGTCGCTGGGAGCATCGGTTCCGCTTCTTCAGCAGAATCAGATCGTTGAAACTATGGAAAAACAATTGGTTCGGAAAAAATTGACAATCAGCCGCGCAGAGCAGCAGCAAGGTTTACTCCATCTTTATAAACGATACTGCTCGTCGGAGCGGTGCGGAAGCTGTGACATCGGAAAGAACGTTTTCAAATAACTTCCCGCACACCCTCATGGTGTGCGGGATTGCTGCAGATTACTCGAATGCCCGGTTTCGGATCATCGTCGTCATATCATACGGAGCAGGATCGCCGCCGAGGTATGTGTGGAACCAATCAAGATGTGCGTTGTAATAAAGCGGCATTGACTTAATGCCGCTCGGCCAATGACCGTCATTCGGAAAAACGATGAGCCGTGAAGGAACTTTCATTTTCTGCAGGTCGGTAAAATATTCCAGACTTTGCGTGTACGAAACGCGATAATCTTTCTCTCCCGTGATGACGAGACAGGGCGTCGAAAAATTCTTTACAAAGTTATTCGGCGACCAGCGTTGATACAAATCGCTCTCCCACGGAACTCCGCCCAGATCCCATTCGGGAAACCACAATTCCTCCGTCGTACCATGCATCGCTTTCAGATTATACACACCCATCATCGATGCCAGCGCCTTGAATCTTTTCGTGTGGCCTTGAATCCACATCATCATGTATCCTCCGTAACTCCATCCCATCGCCCCCATTCTTGTCGAATCGACATACGGAAGTTTGGAGAGCGAGTCAGTCACCGCCATGACATCGTCATAGACCTTCCCTCCCCAATCCTTTGATATCGCGGCGGTGAAATCTTGTCCGTAGCCCGTTGAACCGTGAGGATTCGGAAATGCAAGCACATATCCGGATCCGGGATACATCTGCCAGTCTCCCCGGAATGCATCCGCCCATTGCGACTGCGGTCCGCCGTGGACATTCAAAATGAACGGATATTTTTTCTTCGGATCAAAATTGTGCGGCTTCACGACAAACGTATGGATTTTTTTTCCGGTCGGCGACGAAATCCAAAATTCTTCGGCTGGCCGCAGATCGACTTCATCTTCCACTTGTTTGTTGAATGTGGTTAAGCGGCGTGCTTTGACGGCAATCCCTTTTTCAATGGCAGCTGACCAGAGTTCCACCGGTTCGTGAACGGAGCGGCGGGTATAAACGATGCTTTTTCCGTCCGGTGCAATTTCAAAGGCATCGATCGTCTTTGCATTAAGCACGGGAGTAATTTTTTTGCTTTTCAGATCAATCGAATAGAGAGGCACGTTTCCTTTGACTTGAGCGGTAAAATATATTGATCTGGAATCGGGCGACCAGCGGAACGCATTCACCCAATAATCAAAAATTCCTTCCGTCAGCATTTCAATCGACCGGGTCGCTCGATTATACACCGCAAGCCGCATCAGATCCGCTTCATATGTCGGAACCGTTTGCATGATGAATGCAATATATTTGCCGTCCGGCGAATATGAAGGATGATCATCGTACGCACGATTCGCCGCCGTTATGTTTACCGGCGTACCGCCGTCGATGGGAACAATGAACAGATCCTTGTTTGTTGATTCCGCTTCGATGCTGTCATGATTGGAGACAAAACAGACTTCCTTTCCGTCCGGTGAGATGACGGCCGAAGCCATACCATAACCGGGTGCATCGTAGTCTCCCGGCGTCAAATCGACGGTTTGTTTGGTTCGAGAGGAATGAAACAATGTGTGCGTTCTTTTTCCGTCCTGCCACGATGTCCAATGCCGGTACAGCAGTCGGTCCGCCATGTACGCTTTTATGGGTCCGTTAGATTTCGCATCATTGATTTTTTTATTCATGGTGTCGTTTGCTCCGAATTCGGGATAGACTTCGGTAGAAAAAATGTATCCCGTTCCGTCCGGCGTGATTTGTACATTGGCTGTTCCTGTTGAAACATCGGATAGCTGTTCGGGTTGGTCGCCCGAAAGGGATATTTTCCAGAGCTGCGTCCCGTTCTTTCGCGACGACAAAAACAGTATCGATTTTCCGTCGGGCATCCATTGCGGCGAATTGTCCGCAGCAGGATCAGACGTCAACTGCTTTAATCCCGAACCGTCGGAATTAATAAGAAAAATATCTGAGTTGGTTTTCCCTTTTTCCAAAAAGCTTTCCGTTACGGAAAAAACGATGCTCTTTCCGTCAGGAGAAAATTTCGGGGCAGCAACACTTTTTAACCGGTATAAATCAGCGAGTGTAAACGGTTTTTTTTGTGCAGGCGCGATCGATGCCGCGACAAGCAACAGAAGAATAAACTTTTTCATTGTCATCCTTTAATAGAATTATTTTGAACCAATAAATATACAACTTATTGACGGATAAATGTATGAGACCGTTTTGTCCTGATTATTTTTTTTTCAGAGTGTCTGTTCACTCATCGGGTTTACGGTTTCAGTATTGATGTTTGTGGGAATTTACGATGGAATGACATTCCGCCTCGCATAATATCTGACAATCTGTTACATTGTATCCATTCACTTTCATCTATTACACTTCCATGCCGAATCACTGGTTGACAGATATTGAGACAGAACTTCACAGAATCCGGCCCGGCGAAAATCCCGGACGGACCCGCACCATCGCCCGAAGAATAGCCGGGTTTGCGCTTCGGCATTTCTATACTTTACCGGACGAAGATGTACTGCGGTTAATGGCCTCTGCTATGAAAGACACAGCAATACCGGATAATATCCGTCAAGCCGTTGAACGACTGGCTGCCCGTCTTGATGCGCAGTTCAATTCCCCCTCCACCGATCCAATCGGCGATGCGATGAGCATCGTCAATTTTGTGAAGCAGAAAGATGCATAGCGGCTGATATCCTGCACATCGTCATACTGCAGAAAATCAGATATTTGTGTATATTAGGCCATGACTTTGCCTCAAACACACCGAGTCTTGCTGTTTTATAAGTTCGTTCCGATTCCCGGCTTTGCATTATTTGCTCAGCATCATCACCATTTGTGCTGGTCATTGGGATTACGGGGCCGCGTCCTCATTTCGCCGGAAGGAATCAACGGAACTCTCTCCGGCACGAAGGAGCAAACGGAACAGTACATCTCAACATTCACCGCAGATGATCGTTTTGCCGATATAGAATTCAAGATCGACGATGTACCGGGTCATGTGTTTGACAAACTGTTTATCCGGACAAAAGAAGAACTGGTAACGTTCCGGACCGGTGAGAGCGGCAGCCCGTTGAAGCGGACCGGGGCTCATCTCTCCCCCGAAGAATGGTACGAAGCGCTGCAGGATGACGATGTGTTGATTTTGGACGGCAGAACGGATTACGAATATGATCTGGGACATTTTAAGAAAGCAATCCGCCCTCCCGTTCAATCATTCCGGGATTTTCCTTCATGGATACGGCAGAATCTTTCGCAATACAAAGACAAAAAAATTCTGACGTACTGTACCGGCGGTGTCCGCTGTGAGAAGCTGACGGCGTTTATGCTCGAGGAAGGATTTACAAATGTTTCCCAGTTACGCGGAGGAATCGTCACATACGGAAAGAATGAGAAAGTCCGGGGCGCGCTTTGGGAAGGGTTGTGCTACGTGTTTGATAAGCGCATTTCAGTACCGATCAATCGTGCGGAACCGTACAGTCCCGTCTCTTCGTGCCGGCATTGCGGAACTCCGTGTGAGCGGTATGTCAACTGTGCCAATATTGACTGCCACCGTCAATACTTTTCATGCGAGAATTGCGAATCGGAAACACGGCGTTCCTGCAGCGAGTCATGCCGGACTGCCGTACGCCATGAGATGCCGGTGAACGCATGATCCAAAGGATTATTCCCAACCCGTATAAAAGT
>CAZQSI010000106.1:3417-5429 GCA_964596155.1 uncultured Chitinophagaceae bacterium | reverse complement strand
AATGTTGAATCAGAGGCATCAACGCCTCGGCAACGGCGCGGGCATTCCGCATTCTTTTTTCGGGATCTTTTTCCATCATCGCCTGTACAAGCGCGGCCATATCTTCCGAAGTCGCAGGACTTTTTTCGGAGATATTTGACGATGTGTCAAAATGATGCTTCTTAAGAACGGCCACGGGATCGTTTGATTCAAACGGAAGAGAGCGGGTGAGTATCTGAAATATCGTTACTCCGAGGGAATAAATATCGGCCCGATGATCGAACGGTTTTCCCGCAATAAGTTCAGGAGCCAGATAGTGGATGGAACCTTTTACCCGTTTGTCCATCGTTCCCGCTGCGGGTGCGGCAAGACCGAAGTCGATGATTTTCGGAATATACACCTTGTCGCTGCCGACAATCATTTCCGTCACAATGATATTTTCCGGCTTTATATCGAAATGGATCAGCGTATGCGCATGAATATACTCTAAGGCATACGCTATCTGCATAAACAGAGATGCGATAAACTCATCGCTCGCATTCTCGGTGATCTGAAAAAGATCTTTGCCGTCCACATAATCGAGCGTAAAATAGAGCGAACCTTTCTCTCCTGTCTTTTCAGACGAAATAACGCTGCCGAAATCGTACACTTTAACGATGTTGGGATGATCCAATTTCCTGAGCAGTGAAAATTCCTTTCGCATCTCTGCTGCAGCCTGTGCATCGAGTCTGTCCGTACGAATCACTTTCAGTGCCCGGGTGATGCCTCCGTACATTTCGTCACGTACCATATATACGGTTCCAGCGGCTCCTGACCCGATCTCTTTAATCACGGTATATCGTTGATTGATCATTGTCATCGTGCGAGCAACCCGGTAATTAATTTCATTGACGGCTCTCCTGTATTCCTTCCGCAACCAGTTGTGCCGCGACGGCAAAAATCGAAAGTGCCAAACCGGGAAATATTCCGATCCACCAGGCAGATCCGAGATAGATCAGCGACTCACCGATCATATTACCCCAACTCGCCGTCGGCGGCTGTATCCCCAGTCCAAGAAAGCTCAGCGCTGCCTCTCCCATGATCGCATTGATCAACAGCAGCACCGATGCCGTGACAACTGCCGGTAAAATATTCGGGACGATATGATGCCTCACAATTCCGTATGAGGACACTCCCAGCAGTTTTGCCGAAAGAATAAATTCCCGTTCACGCAGGCGGAGCACTTCTCCTCGGACAAGACGGGCGACTCCCATCCAACCGCTGACTGCCAAGGCGATGATCAGAACTTTCATTGACCCTCCCAGGACGGCAAAAAGTGCGATAATCAACATCAGAGGAGGCAAGGAGAGAAAAATATCGATGATGCGCATTATGATTTTGTCCGTCAATCCTCCGACGATCCCGCTGAAAAATCCGATCGACATTCCGATCATCATTGAAAGTGCGGCGACAATAATCCCGATGCCGAGGGATATTCTTGCACCTGAAAGAACTCTGCTGAAGACATCCCTGCCAAGTGCATCGGTACCGAATAAAAAAATAACCCGGTACGATTCCGAAGCATCCGGCGGAGGTTCCGCTTGATCTTTTGCTGAAAATGTTACCGTTCGGAACAGCAGGTAGTCATTTACACGCTCCAATGATTTCTGTATGAATCCATTGGATTGCTCTGCCGGATTTCGATGTTCATGAATCTCCCACACTGCGGCACTGCTCAGCGGAGCGAGAAATCTCGTCGTCTCAAGATCCCCCTGATTCAGCGGATCGATCGGAACAAGAATCGGGCTGATGAGAGCGATTCCTATAAACAGAATAATTGTATTGATGCCGAACGAAGATTTTTTCCTCGTCGATTCATCAACGTGCGACGAAGGTGAAATAACTGCAAGGATGCGGTCTGCCATTGTTGTCTGTGATGGTGCCTTAAACAGAGACCGTATTCCCGCGGCAAGCATCAACAGCCAGACTATCCCCGCGATCCAACGTTCCATCAGTGACGGATTCATGAACGATTGATGAATCTGAAAATGTAG
>CAZQSI010000106.1:1904-3317 GCA_964596155.1 uncultured Chitinophagaceae bacterium | reverse complement strand
TTTCCGTATTGAACGATCAGCGGTTCATCCAATCCGAATTCAACACGCAGCTGAGAAGCAATGTGGGGAGGAACTTTTGGAGAGATAAAAAGAAGCGTGGGATCTCCGGGCAACAGCCGGGTAATGATAAACACAAGGGTCAGAAGTCCGAAAAGAATCGGAAGAGCCGAAAGTAATCTTTTTACCGCATAGATGATCATGTTGGCATCGGTTAAAGGGAGTTTTCATTTTCAGAGATTGCGGCACAGTGTCACATCAACCGGCATTTGATGATTCACGACGGAACAGACTTGCTTCCGGTGTGAAAAAACCGATGTCTCATTTGGCGCTCCATTCCCATGCCCTGTATGTCGTTCCGAGGATGGAAATGTCGGCTTTTTCCACCCGCTTATTCACTCCGATGACGGTATTTTCCCAGAAGAGAAATGTGCACGGCTGGGTTTCATACAGTATCGCCTGGATCTCCTTCCATTTTTTTGCCGACTCATCGGTTAAACCGGATGATTCAGCTTCCGTCATTAATTGATCAACCCGCGAATTGCGAAACGAGACAAAGTTAAACGGAGAAGCTTCGAGATCAGAACCCCAGAACATCGACAATTGCAGCTGCAGCGGCACTTCAAATCCTCCGACGAATGCATCGAACTGCTTTTCCACCATCTGCTGCCAAAAGACAGATTCTTCTACCTGCTTGATGTTCACTTTCACCTTTATATCCCTCAGCTGCTTTTCAATGATATTGGCAAGTTCGAGATTAAATTGAGAACCGGCGGGAATGGTTAAATCAAAAGTGAATTTCATCGATCCCTTTTCGAGGATGCCGTCGCGGTCATTGTCGTTCCACCCTTCTCCCTGCAGCAGTTTCAGTGCCGCAGAGGGATCGAACGGCAGAGGATTCAGCGTATCGTTGTATGCCGGACGAAAGATGGGAGAGACGGGACCAATTGCTTCCCGGCCGAAATGCGACAGGAATACATTTACGATACTTTTTCTATTGATCGCCATCGTCATTGCTTTCCGGACTGTGCTGCTGCCGAACAATCTGTGGGATTGAATCGTTTTACTCGACGATGAAGCGTACTGCTTTCCGTCAATATTATTCCAGCCGATGAATTGAAATCGGCGTGCCGGTGTTGCGATCACGCGGATCGCCAAATTTGACTCTTCGATTTCTTTTGCTTCAGCAGGGGTTACATCGGTCATCAGATCGATCTCGCCCGATTTCAGATGGGCAAACCGGGAACCGTGATCGGGCAATATCCTGAACACCAGCTGATCAAGAGCGGCTGGCCGGGGCAGCACGGATTGAGCATAGGATGAAAGAACGATCTCCTGTCCTGGTTTCCAGCCGGTCAGCATAAACGGACCGGCACCGACAGGATTTGTGTTGATTTTGTGCGTTCGTATTTCCTT
>CAZQSI010000106.1:0-1804 GCA_964596155.1 uncultured Chitinophagaceae bacterium | reverse complement strand
TTTTGATATTCCCAGCTGCGTGCGAGCATCGGTTCATAAGTAATAACGCCGGTGAGTGTATCAAAATCTCCTTTCACAAGGGAGGGATAGATCAATTCAGTGATTTCTCCTGCGGTAACTTCTCTGGCAAATAGAGGATTAAATGAATCGACGTCAGCTCCGATTCCGACAACGACGATATTTGTCCCTCCCGAACCGCCTCCATCCCCTTTCTTTCCTGAACAGGCAGAAATTAACGAGAGAAGGGCGATCAAGGTAAAAAATCGAATTTGTTCTTTCATTCGTAATTCTGTTCAATCCTATGATGATACCATTTGAGCTGCTGCGCAATTTTACTGCTGAAAACCCTGATAAGTCTAACCAAATTTACACTCGTAGTCAACAGTCACACAGCATAGATCCAATCCGTCTCTATGGTAATCTGTTGAGTCACCTGCTGTTTTTCACTATCTTTTCACCATGGAACAACCGCTGCTCAGCACCAATAATCTATCCGTATCAGTTCGGTCGTCCCGCGGAGATATCGCACTCATCCGGGAGATTGATCTCTCTGTGCGACGCGGAGAAATTTTTGCACTTGTAGGAGAAAGCGGCAGCGGCAAATCGACTCTTGCCAACGCCATCACCAATCTCTTTCTTCCGACTTCGGGTTATACAATAGACGGTAATATACAGTTCAACGGACGGCAATTACTGCAGATGAACGAGAAGGAATTGAGAGAAGTGAGGCGAAACTCCATTCGGTACATTTTTCAGGAACCGTCCGAATCATTGAATCCTATCAGGAAAATTCGGGCACAATTCAGTGATTCTCTTAAAGGAACCGCGAGGCCTTCCGAAACCGAGAACGATCTTCTCGACGCCGGTCTTACACAACCTGATGCCGTGCTGGATTCATATCCGCACGAACTGAGCGGAGGTATGCTGCAGCGGACGCTGATTGCGATGGCGTTGGCGCCGGCACCGGATCTGATTATTGCCGATGAACCGACCAGCTCCGTCGATGCAACCCTTCGATTCAAACTGCTTGATCTTCTTGATGAGGTACGAAAAAAAACCGGCTGCACACTTTTATTGATTACTCACGATCTGCACATCGCCGAACGATACGCTGATACGGTTGCAGTGATGTACGGAGGAAAAATCGTCGAGACTGCACCAAAGAAACTATTCTTCCAAAATCCATTCCATCCGTATTCTCAGATGCTTCTTCAGGGTTCCTCTTTATCTACATCGTCGCTAAATCTGCTCGAACCATACAGTGAAAACCCGATTCATCCTTCACACCTTCCTCCGGGCTGCGCGTACCATCCGATATGCCCCAAGGCACAGGATGATTGCAGGACAATGGAACCGACGCTCACACCACTTGAAAACGAAAGATCCGTCCGATGTCCTTATTGGAAGTAAACGAATTGAGTGCGTCATTTTCTGAACAATCCCGTTTCGGATTTTTCAGCCGGAATAAGACGGTACTGCACTCCGTCTCTTTTTCGCTTGCAGAGGGTGAAATATTAGGACTTATCGGGGATAGCGGATGCGGAAAAACAACATTGGCACGGTGTATTGCCGGTCTCATAACACCGTCAGGAGGAACAATCCATTTCAGCGGAATAAATATTTTCCCCGAAGCTGCAAATCGTTCGTTGATCGGAACCGATATTCAGATGGTCTTTCAGAATTTTTCCGCTTCATTAAACCCGCAATTCAGCATTCAGAGAATTCTTCTTGAAGGAATTGAGGCGCGCAAAGAAAGAAGCGGGCGAACATCAGACAATACAGCCGTACGCGATCTTTGCTCCCA
>CAZQSI010000105.1:4087-5581 GCA_964596155.1 uncultured Chitinophagaceae bacterium | reverse complement strand
GTATCGTACACCGCCTGCGCATGCCCCTTCTCGGAGAATGTGAGCATGACGACAAGTACCGCTAACACGGTAAGAAGTCTTTTCATAGATGAACCTCCTGTTGTAGTGATGGTTTACTGGTTTGCCGATTGATGTGACTGTCAATTACCAAAAATTCATAATCAGAATCAAGTGTCGTAATTGAAAAATCTGCTGCAGCCGAATTGTATAATTATACAGTTTTATCCGAATTTCCGTCTTGACATTCGCTATCACTCTCTTTATTTTCACGCATCAAATACCATACAACGTTTCTCCATACTGTTCAATGTTCCGTACTTGTAAGGAATCTATGTCCGTCGTTCGAAGCTCTTTGCTTTTCCTGATCATTGCAATCATCACCGGAACGCTTTCGGCTGTTGCAGGAACAACGGGAAAAATTGCCGGCCGGATTACGGAGGAGCGAACCGGTGAACCAGTGGTCGGGGCATCCGTCGTTGTAGTCGGGAAATCCCTCGGGGCTGCAACCGATCAGGACGGAAATTTTGTCATACCGAATCTCTCACCCGGGAATTATTCCGTCGCCATTTCAGCCGTCGGTTACAGAAAAAAAATTATTCAGAATGTGCAGGTGAACGTCGATTTCACAACACGGCTGGTTGAGACGCTCTCTTCGACGGAAGTCGATCTCGACGCGGTGATTGTGACAGCCGAAAAACCTCTCGTCCGAAAAGATCTGACGTCGTCCCACACATCCATCGATGCGGGACAAATTAAAACACTTCCGGTTGAAAATGTTGCGGCGCTTCTCTCCACGCAGGCAGGTGTCATTGAGGATGCGCAGGGAAATCTTCATTTTCGCGGAGGACGTTCCCACGAAGTGGCGTACACGGTCAACGGTGTATCCATCAACAATCCGTTTACCAATACAAATAATTTTTCCATTGCTCCGAATGCAATTCAGGAACTTTCCGTCGTCCAGGGCACTTTCAACGCTGAGTACGGCAATGCCCTGAGCGGTGTCGTCGAAACCGGTCTCAAAGAAGGAGGCGAGCGATTTGCCGTCCAATTCTCGATGTACACCGGCGACCGGTACAGCACGCATGACAATATTTTTCTGAACATCAACGATTTCAACCCTGCCAGTCACGTTGTGACCGAAGGAACGTTCAGCGGTCCTCTGCAATTGACCGACGGAATTCCGGCGCTGACATTTTTTCTTTCCGGCCGCATCGACGATGAAAAAGGATGGCTGTTCGGAATTAATGAACATCATCCGTCCGACCGTCCGGACTTCACTAATTCTCTCCAGTGGAACATTCCGAAAACCGGCGACAGTTCTTTGGTTCCGATGAACAAGCGCCGCTCGTATACCACGACAAGCCGCTTCGGCATGAAATTGAGCGGAACGTCGAAAATCGGATACGATGTGGTGTTCAACGAATCACGGTATCAAACGTACAGCCACGTCTTCAAATACAATCCGTTCGGACGCTACCATAATTATGATAACGA
>CAZQSI010000105.1:2032-3987 GCA_964596155.1 uncultured Chitinophagaceae bacterium | reverse complement strand
CTCGACATCGCTTCAGTCCTTTCGCCGAAGAATGAAGTCAAAGGAGGAGTGGAAGTCCGATTCCCTCAGATGAACCAGCATAGTTTTTCCGTTCTGCGCGACACGTTCGTGTTTACCACAGCCACCGTTCCGCCTCCGACGAATTACAACAACAATTCGTACGCGAGATTCCCAAAACAATTCTCGGCGTATGTGCAGGATAAACTTGAATATGAAAGCATCGTCATGAATGTCGGTGTGCGGTATGATTATTTTATCGCCAACGCAAAGCATATCGCGGATGTGTACCGCCCGGATGATCCGAAAGTTGAAGCAACCGCAAAATCAATGATCAGTCCGCGTCTCGGCATTTCTTATCCGATTACCGACAGGGGCATTATTCATTTTTCATACGGACATTTTTATCAAATGCCGCAGCTCCGCCGCCTGTTCGAAAATCCCGATTTTGAATATAATCCGACAGTCAGTGAAACGACATTCGGCAACGCAAATTTGCGTCCCGAGTTGACCATTACATACGAAATGGGGCTGCAGCAGCAGGTAGCCGATAATCTTGCCTTCACCGTCAGCGGATTTTATAAAGATGTGCGAGATCTGTTCGCCGTTCAAATCATCCGCATCAGCGGTGAAAAGCAATTCAATATGTACGTCAACAAAGATTACGGCAACATCAAAGGCATTACCTTTGCGCTTACGAAACGGCGGACGGCGGCGGACCTTTTTGCATTGTCGGCCGATTACACGTACCAGCAGGCGGAGGGGAATGATGTCGGGGCGGACGCATTTTTTATCGATCAGCAGTCGGGAAGGGAAAGCGAACTTGTCGTCGTGCCGCTCGATTGGGATCAGCAGCATACGTTGACGGGAACATTAACCGTCGGTCAGCCGAATTTGTGGAACATCGGCATCATCGGAAAATTGGGAACGGGACTTCCGTACACTCCATATTCCGGCGACAATCAGGTGCCGCTCAAAAGGAATACGGGCCGCAAACCGATGCAGACGAATGTTGATCTTTTTGCCGACCGTTCGTTCGATGTTGCCGGACTCACGCTGACCCTCTTTTGCAAGATCTATAATTTCTTTGATTCGCTGAACGAACTCGATGTGTTCGACGATACCGGACGATCCACATACACGCTCGCGCCGAAGCGGGGAGAAGGGGCGGTGATCGACAGGAATCTCGGAAAGGTGGATGGCCTTCACAGCATGGCCGATTATTATAACAACCCGTTGCTCTATTCGTCACCGCGAGAAGTGCGGTTTGGTTTCTCACTCAATTTTTAACATGAGCACTGTTTCAGAATGAAAATATTGTCAACATACTTATCCATGCCATTGTTGATGTTGCTGCTCGCAGCGAATCTTCCTGCGCAGGATCATTTCCGTGAAACCGAAGAACTTTCGCGAGCCTTGCGGGCGTCAAGCCGAAGTGTTCAGAACTCTGCAAGCAGATTTACCGAACATAAGAAAGGAACTGCAGACCGTTTGTCGAAATCGACTGATGTGTTTACGGACGCACGGTATTATCTGATGAACGGTAATCAAATTGTCGGCAATATTTATGACTACGGCGGAATTGCCGGAGGCGATGCAACATCGTCGCTCAGAAATGTTGTCAATATGGTCTGGCGCGGTTTGGGAGATATTTATCAATTCGGACCGTATGTTGCCGCTGCTGTGGTTGATACCGGAAAAGTGCTTCGCCACATTGTATCGGATGCCATTAATGACCGATATGCGAGGGATCTGAATCCATTAAACTCCAAACAATTATTTGGATGGAGACCGCTCCCGGAATATGTCGATCCAACCTCAAGCGTAATGGCATCGAATCCCGCTCCTGACGTTCGTCCGCAGGACGGTCGTCCGGACAGCTGGCCCGTTACGTGGTACAATCCGACGAAAGGTCAGTACGTCTGGCCGGGATATTTGCGGCAGGATGTTCCGAACGC
>CAZQSI010000105.1:0-1932 GCA_964596155.1 uncultured Chitinophagaceae bacterium | reverse complement strand
GAAAATCAGGACGATCTCGGATTTTTCATTTCGCCGTTCGATACCATTGCAAAGGGAACGGGAATCCCGATTCCGCTCTTCTCGCGAAGTCTTGTCTATTTGTGGGATAACGATGGAAAAGGATATTTGAACATTCCGACACATTACAACGGATGTAAATTTTTGGAAAGTCCGGGAAATTCCAATGACGGCATCGACAACGATGCTGACCGTGTTCCGAATGCTGCAGGAACATTGTTTGCGGATGAAAGTCAGACGGACGGCGTCGACAACGACGGTGATTGGAATATTAATTATGACGATGTCGGGTTGGACGGGGTGCCGAACACGCAGGATGTCGGAGAAGGGGACGGTATTCCCACCGCAGGACTTCGACTTCCCAACGGTACGCTGGATCCTTTGCATCCCGGAGAACCGCATTTTGAACTAACCGACCTGGATGAATCAGATCAAATCGGTCTGACTGCATTTAAGAGCTGGACATGGTCTTCCGTTTCCTTCAAGGACGATGAAATCGTGTGGAACATTCTTGAAAAAGGATTCAATGATACAATTCAGAACCTGACGGATATCAATTTTGTATACGGCAGCGGAAAAATGTCTTTAAAAAAGAGAAATACGGATGGATCGATTAAAAGATTTTCGATTGCTCTGCTGATGGGAACCGATCTGAACGATCTGCTGATTACGGCGCGTACAGTGCAGGTAATTTACAATCAAAATTATCAGTTTATCCGTCCTCCGGATAAACCGATCGTGACTGCTGTACCGGGGGATAAGAAAGTCACGCTCTATTGGGATGCCGCCGCGGAAGAAAGCGTCGATCCAATTTTGGGAAAGGATTTTGAAGGATATGTAATTTACCGGAGCAACAATCCGCAG
The DNA here is from genome assembly GCA_964596155.1 of uncultured Chitinophagaceae bacterium. Taxonomy (GTDB): domain Bacteria; phylum Bacteroidota; class Ignavibacteria; order UBA10030; family UBA8401; genus UBA8401. Next base: position 1,050 of record CAZQSI010000105.1, on the reverse strand, counting down.
TTCAGCGACATCAATCTGATCACCGATGGATTCGGTTCGCCGCTGCTCTATAAACCGCTGACGACAGCTGCCGGAAAGGTCGCGAAGTTCGATGTTGCTCTGCGTCCCGAACCGTTTTTTGAATCCGATACGTCGTCCACCAAAAACGGCAGGTATGATCCGGGAGAAGCATATATCGACGTCAATCAAAATGGAAAGTATGACGCAACGCCGGTCGAAGATTATTATCAATCATATGCAAAAGTGCCGTACGATCAGCGCGGTGTGGCCTACTATCTCGGCGACAACACGGGATTGGTGCATTCGTTTGTCGACTCGAATAATGTCATTAACGGACAAACATACTATTATGCCGTGGTGTCGTACGACCATGGCGATGTTTCCCGCTATCCTCCGACGGAATGCACGAAGCGGATTAATATAGATCCGATTACCTCTCAGCTTTCGTTTGACGTCAACACTGTCAGAGTAGTGCCCGGACCGCGTGTGAGCGGATATATGCCGCCGGGATTTGCATCCTCGAAAAAAATCGAGAAGGTGAGCGGTACGGGAACGGGAACCATTAATGTGGACATTATCAATGATCTTGAAGTTGAGAATAATGTTTCTTACACCGTCATCTTTGAAGATTCGCTGACGGTTGACAACGCCGTAAAAGCAAAATTAAATTATCTCGTCTTTAAAACAACACCGACCGTCAGTGAATTGTCACTGTTTGATACCAACTTTGTCAAGATCGGACGCTCTTACATTGCGCGGGACAGCGTTCTTGCCGTAACGCATGTTGCAACAGGCAAAACGTACAGCGAAGGAACGGATTTTCATCTGGACACGCTTCGCGGTTTCATTAAAAAAACATTCACAGGAGCGATGAAGAACGATAACGGGCCGTATCGGATCACTTATCGTTACTATCCGCAGCCGCCGAGTACGTTGTTTGCCGCCGAAGAGGCAAATCCGGTATTCGAAGGAGTAAAACTAACGGTGAAAAACGATTCGCTCGCCATTGATTCGGCGCGCAGCAGGTTTATCATCGATCATGGCAATTTA
>CAZQSI010000104.1:2848-5761 GCA_964596155.1 uncultured Chitinophagaceae bacterium | reverse complement strand
GGCCCAATCCGGTCGCATACAGTTTCCGATCCTGCTGATCCACATACTGGCGGTTCAGAATCGTCGAAAGAATCTGCGCATACGTGCTGGGACGGCCGATACCTAATTCTTCGAGTTTTTTTACAAGACTTGCTTCGGTATATCGAGCAGGCGGTTTCGTAAAATGCTGCTTGGGAAGCAATTTTTCAATTGTGGTCGGTTGTCCGGATGCCAGATTTGCAGGAATTTTCGACGTCGGATCATCATCCTGATCAATTCCCTGTTCCTCCATGAAATCATCATAGACCTGTAAAAAGCCTCTGAACAGCGGCACGGAGCCGGTGGCTCTGAAAAGATACACACCGCCGGAAATGTCGACTGTCAGCTGCTCGAATGTTGCGCTGCTCATTTGAGAAGCGACAAACCTGTTCCAGATCAATTGATACAGAGCGTAGAGATCCTTGTCCAAATGTTTCTTGACATATTTCGGGGTAAATTTGATCGAGGTCGGCCGAATTGCTTCGTGGGCATCCTGAGAAGCTTTCCCTTTCTTGTACTGCCGCTTGTCCTTAGGAAGATATTCCGCCCCGTAATTTGAATAAATATGCTCCCTCACTCCGGCAATGGCTTCTTCGCTCAGACGAGTGGAATCCGTTCTCATATACGTGATGAGACCGACGGTACCGTCTTCTCCGAGGTCGATACCTTCATACAGCTTCTGAGCGAGCATCATGGTGCGTTTTGCCGAGAGACGGAGACGGCTGGCGGCTTCCTGCTGTAATGTGCTTGTGATGAATGGAGGATTGGGATTCCGCTTCACCTCTTTCTTCGTTACATCGGAAATTTTAAACGATTCTTTTCGAATCGCTTCCGTATGTTCGGTCGACACCAGCTCGTTGTTAATCGCCGGATCCTTTCCGGATATCTTTGCGAGTTTTGCAAAGAACGGTTCGGATTCCTTTGTTTTAAATTCGGCGGTGATGGACCAGTATTCGTCCGGTACGAATTTTTTAATCTCATCTTCACGCTCGCAAATGATTCGGAGCGCCACGGACTGCACCCGTCCTGCGGAAAGTCCATAATAAACCGTTTTCCAGAGAAACGGACTGACCTTGTAACCCACCAAACGGTCCATTGCTCTCCGGGCACGCTGAGATTCGACAAGATTCGTATCCACCTTGCGGGGATTATCCATCCCTTCAGCGATTCCTGACGGCGTGATTTCATGAAAGAGAACTCTGTAAATGTTTTTCTTCTCATCCTCAAGCACTTCAGCGATATCGAATGCGATCGCTTCACCTTCACGGTCAGGGTCAGTCGCGATGTATATGTTCTTTGCATCCGCCGCCTGATGCCGTAATTTGGCAACAACCTCTTCCTTCCCGGCAATCACTTCATAGACCGAAGCGTATTTATTTTCCACATCCACACCCAGTTTGCTTTTCGGCAGATTTTTAATGTGACCGACCGATGCTTCAACAATGTAATCCTTTCCAAGATACTTATTGATCGTTTTAGCTTTTGATGGTGATTCAACGATGATTAATGATTTTCCCATGATATGCTTTGTCTTCTCCGCTGTGATTAATTGATCGCGTCTTTGCCGCCGAGCATGGTACGACTGCCCGTGTTAAACGAGTCGTCGTTTTCCGACATTAATTGCGCGACCATCGTCTTGATTTCTTGAAGATCGATCGATGTATAACCGCTCATCATAATCCGATCGATCAATACTTCGATATCCATATCGCTGATCAGTCCGAGTTCCCTCAGTTGGATGATAAATCCGTATGCTTCGGCATTAATGACCGATCGTTCAACATCATGCAAAACACGATGAGAGTGCGGCGAGGTGGGTGAAATGTCCGTAATAATATTTTCCCCGTCCGTAATTTTTTCGTACAACCAGTTAAATGCGGTGCTGATTTCCGTCGTTGAATATCCTTTTTGAGACAACACGGTCAAATCGATATCGTTAATCGGAATGTTATTCCGTAATTCTCCAATAAGATATACCAGTATTTCTACGATCTTTTCCTGCATGTAGTTTCCTTCCTTCACTTGTTCAAACTCAATTCAGCAACATATCGTTCCTGAACCAACTCCATTTTTTTCCTCTGTGCTGCCGTTGTATCATCATATCCCAGCGCGTGGAGGATGCCGTGCACCGACAATCGCGTCATTTCATTCTTCTGCGAAATATTATATTCCTTTGCCTGCCTGCGTGCCTGCTGCCCGTTAATGTAAATTTCAGCGCTGACATACCGTTCCTCCAAAGGGAACGTGATCACATCCGTGACGAAATCATGGTGTAAAAACTTCTTATTCATTTTCCGCATCGGTACATCCGTCACAACAACAAAAGAGAAATCGCCCTTCCGTACTTTTTCTTTAATGCAAACGAATGCCGCAATACGGTGAAATTCCCTTTTGCTCAACACGCTTGTTGTTCCGGACGTTGTCACTGCGGTTGTAATCATCGTTTTTTCGCGGTTTTCTCATTGCCGGTCAGTGACAGTGCAATGCCCGACAGCATCACATCAATACTCAACATTCTGTAATCGCCGGAGAGGATCTTTTTATCAACATTTGCATAAAATGTGCAGCCACCCTCTTTTTCAATGACGATAGCAGAAATTTTGTCTTTTGCTTCTCCGATGAATGTCACTTCGCCTACGTCGTTGCTGATAACATACTTGTTGCAAAATTGAAGCTGAAAATGCGTGTTTCGGGTGTATGCGGAAATCAGATTTCCTTTTTTTGTGCCGATAGGAATGTCCGGATAGATCTCGAGTGCGAGCTGCCTCTGTTCGGCAACATTGGAAAGCTCAAACCGAACATTGTTTCCTTTCTGCATTCCTTTCACACCAAGAACTTTACCGATCGCAGCTATATCGGATTTGGCGAAAATTGATTTCATAGTGAATTTCCTTC
>CAZQSI010000104.1:0-2748 GCA_964596155.1 uncultured Chitinophagaceae bacterium | reverse complement strand
CCGATCGCAGCTATATCGGATTTGGCGAAAATTGATTTCATAGTGAATTTCCTTCAAACGGAAAACCCCGAAGCGCTTTTGCCGGGGTTCGATTACCTTGGTAATATGTCATTTGAGTATGTTCAAATCAGCATCAGACCTGTACAAATATAGAGAGAGGTTCCTATGCAAGTCAAGTTTTTCATTTTACCAGGCAATTTCGGCCCCTTCGGTCGCTGCCGTGCAGATAAACGGATAATTCTTCTGTTTTATCTCATTCCGGCACATTGCGAGAATATTGTCGATATGATCATCCGATCTGTTCGGTTCATGGTGAAATAACACGCAATGCTTCACTTCCGCTTCAAATGCCAATTTCAGCGCGTATAAATAATGTGAATGACCCCAACCAACCCTCTCGATATATTCCTCAGGTGTGTATGTTGCATCGTGAATGAAAATATCCGCTCCGCGGGAAAAATTGACAATGCGTTCATTCGGGTCTCCCGAATGTTCAAGGAATTTTTTAAGCACCGAAGTTTCAAAATTGGTCATTCTCCCGGCATATTCTCTGTCGAACGGCTCGTTATCGCTTACATACACCAGCGATTTTCCTTTGTAGTCGATTCGGTACGCTACGGTAAATCCTGGATGATTGACATACATCGTTTTTACCTCTGCTCCGAACAGATCAAACTCTTCTTCCCGAACACTTCGGAAATGAATCTTCGCTTTTAATTCGTTGAGCTGAATGGGAAAATAAATTTTTTTCATCTGGTCAGCAATGATATGCTCCAGATCTATCTCTTCCCTGTCGGTGCCGATGACTGTAATTTCGTTTCCGGAAATGAATGCAGGTTTGAAGAACGGAAAACCTTGAATATGATCCCAATGCGGATGTGTGATTAAAATCGAAGCATGAATCGATTCACCTGACCCTATCAGATGATCTCCCAGATTTCGAATTCCGGTTCCTGCATCCAAAATAATTAATGTGTTGTTGTCCAGCCGAAGTTCGATGCAGGGCGTGTTGCCACCGTATCGTACGGTATATTTCCCCGGTGTCGGAATGGAACCTCGCACACCCCAAAACTTTAACTTCATGCGGTCAAACCTTTCGAATTTCGACTCCGGTAATGTTTATTCCCGGTATGTTGCAACATAATCCACATAATTCTGAGCGGATTGCCGCAAAAATTTCCGTTCGTCATCCGTAAGCTCACGGATGATTTTTCCCGGTACTCCTGCCACCAATACTCCTTCCGGTATTTCCATGCCCATTGGCACGACCGCCCCGGCGGCGATCAGCGAGAATGGTCCTACCGTTGCACCGTCCAGAATTACGGCACCCATTCCAATTAACGAATAATCATTAATAGTGCAAGCATGAATCACCGCACTGTGACCTACGGTAACATTTGATCCGATGACGGTCGGAAATTTCTTGTTGGTGACGTGAACAACCGTATTATCCTGAATATTTGTTCGTTCGCCGATCCGAATAAAATGGACATCTCCGCGCACAACGGTATTAAACCATATGCTCGAATCTTTTCCGATGATCACATCCCCGATGATATGAGCTCCCTCGGCAATAAATACTGTCGGATCAATCGTCGGCGTAATGCCTTTGTACGTTATGATGGACATAGTTACTTCGCTTTTGGCGGAACCCATCCCGGCCGTGTCCATTTAATTAACTCAATATGAACGCTGCCGAGAATCACTTTCATTTTTGCCACAATGGGGATCCCTGCATCGTCGTTGCTGAAGAATCCTCTGAAATCTCCGGTGAGCCCGAATACGCCGGTAAACTCGGACGAACCAGAAAATTCCACTACTTCCACCGGATAGGATATCGCATCGATCTCCTGTTCACCTACTTTATTGATGAAATTAAAATGAGTTTTATAGGATTTTTCGCTGACAAAGACCGGCACACTGAATTTCTTAACCTGCCTGAAATTATTCCGTGCGTAATAAAAAAGAGAGAGCCCGTCCAATTGTTTTTCTGCAACTGTTTCTTCGCCGGATTTTGTAATAATGTTTCCCGGATCGGTCCCCAGTTCATATGTCATCCGGTTTTTTTTATAATCAAATGCGTAGCGGATAAAAGGTTTTTTTTCCGGTTTAACGGTATTATGTGCGACAAACATATACGAATATGCATCGGAATCCATTTCGCTGTAAAACACCTGGTGAAGATCGACGAACGGCAATCCGCTGTACGAATCGAGATATGTTTTTGCACGAAACACTTTTACGCCGTTTTTTCGCGCCGTGTCGACAATCTGCATTTTCACCATGCCAATGTCAAAAATGGAATAGCTGACATTATACTGCAGTTCTTCGCCTATAACGAACGGGGAATTTTTTGCCGGAATTTCAACGATAACCTGAGACTGCATTTCAGCTAACGCCGGGGTTTTGGACGATGAAGGACCGATGAGAATAAAAAGCAGTGCCAACAGCGCACTGCCCGGAATCAATTGGGAAAAATGGGGAGGCAATATTTTTTTCATAAAGTATCAGTTCAGACGAGCAAACTTTTCCGCCTCCGGCAATAGTGTGAGTGCTTTCTTTACTTGATTGTCGATACCAAGAAGAACCGAGTACCAGCCTTCATTTTGCCAGAAATTACGGGCAATGTAGGCTTTTAAGCGGGCCTGAATATAATCTTTGTCCTTGGCGAAATCTTCCTCGACAAACTCAATCTTTTTTTCCTTCGTAAATGAAATGAACTCATCCATTGTCGCCTGATCAATAACG
>CAZQSI010000103.1:2108-5853 GCA_964596155.1 uncultured Chitinophagaceae bacterium | reverse complement strand
CCCGCTGAGCGCAGCGAAAGCGGGAGCAAGAGGAGATACTTATGATCGGACAAATCCCGTTCCGATAATCAATCGGAATGAGGATCCCGTCTCGGACATTATTCGAGACGGGACAATTTCTCAATACAAAGTAATAGAGAAACTCGGAGAAGTTCCAATTCGGCTGGACTTATCAAGCGAAGCAACGATAAGTCCATTGTGCCGAATTGAGAATCCCGCTGAGCGCAGCGAAAGCGGGAGCAAGAGGAGATACTTATGATCGGACAAATAATTTCTCAATACAAAGTAATAGAGAAACTCGGAGAAGGAGGCATGGGCATCGTCTATAAAGCCCAGGACACCCGGCTTAATCGAACAATCGCCCTAAAATGTCTTCCCGACAGGGTCAACAACGATGAGTCGGCGAAAGCCCGTTTTCTTCAGGAAGCACAGGCGGCCGCAGCTCTGAATCATGCAAATATCTGCACAATTTATGGAGTGGAAGAACATGATTCGAAATTGTATATGGCGATGGAATTTGTCGAAGGAGGGACGCTTTCCGGTAAAATACCGTTTGCAAAGATTGAAGATGCTGTTGATGTCGCTACACAGATCGGAGATGCACTTCATGAAGCACATATACATGGAATTGTACATCGGGATATCAAAGCAGAAAATATCATGCTGACCTCCAGGGGTCAGGCCAAGGTGATGGATTTTGGACTGGCAAAATTGAAAGGAGCGATAAAACTGACCCGTACGTCGGGCACAGTAGGAACACTGGGGTATATGGCGCCTGAACAAATTCAGGGGGGCGAAGTCGATCACCGGAGCGATATCTTCTCATTCGGTGTGCTGTTGTTCGAAATGCTCACCGGTAAACTTCCGTTCCGCGGCGAACATGAGGCGGCAATGATGTACTCCATTCTTAATGAAGAACCGGAAGAGATTCAAAAATATCTGCCGGATGTTCCCCTTGAACTTTCATATTTAGTGAAGACGGCGCTTGAAAAAAATCCTGACGATCGTTTTCAGCATATGTCCGATGTCATTCGCGATCTGCGGAGACTGAAAAAACAGACTTCAAAAATTCATCGTCCCGGTGCCTCCGGAGAATATCAATCGTATGCATCCGTTCAAACCACTTCTGCGCGGAATATCGTCGGTGTTGCTTCATCGCCACGTCGAAAACAATATCTGCTGATCGGGGGAATCGGCGCGGCGGTTGCCGTCGTTGCGGCAATTGTTTGGCTGACACTGTTCCGGTCGGATATAACACCCTTTACGACAATTCAATTCAGCCGGGTCACTTCAACGGGAAATATTGAAAGCGCTGCTATTTCTCCCGATGGGCGCTACATCAGCTTTTCTCAGTACGAGAAAGGTCAATATTCATTATGGGTTCGTCAGCTGGCAACGTCGAGCAATATTCAAATCAAAACTCCGCAGGATAATTTTATCGGTGATCCGGTCTTTTCCAAAGATGGAAATTTTATTTTCTTCAGAATGAGTGACGAAAAAACAATGGAATCGTCATTGTATAAAATTCCGGTGCTGGGCGGCAATGCGATAAAGGTTCTTTCCAATGTTCAGGGACCGATCACATTTTCTCCTGATGGATTACGCTTTGCGTTTAATCGCGTCTCTGCATCGTCAGGATCGTTCTCGCTGGTGGTAGCGTCGGTGGACGGATCAAACCAGCGTGATCTCGCAGGATACAAAGGCGATATGTGGATATCGGGCGCACCCTCCTGGTCTCCGGCGGGAAAAATAATCGCCGTGCCATTGGGATCATGGAAAGGCGGATTTCATCACGCGCTGATCAGTGTCGATGCGGAATCGGGGAAGGAATTGCCGATGACGGATAAAAAGTGGGATGTCATTAACAATGTCCGCTGGCTGTCGAACGGCGAAGGATTAATCATCGAGGCGACCGATATAAAAACCTATGTAACACAACTTGAGTTTGTTGCCTATCCGTCGGGAGAGGTGAGCCGGATTACCAATGACCTGAATAATTATGGAGGAACAACCCTCACTGCAGATATGAAAAAGATTTGTACCGTGCAGGATGAGCGGGACATTTACCTTTATGTCGTTCCCGAAGGGAACGCGCAACGGGCTAAAAAACTTACTTCCCTGAGGGATGACGGTCTTGAAGGAGTTGCTGTTGGCAACAATAATGAAATATATTACACTTCCCTCCAGGGAGGTTCCTTTGATATTTGGACGATAAACCAGAACGGCGAACAGCAGCGGCAGATTACGTTTGATACTCATGTTGAACGACAGCTGTCAGTTTCTCCCGACGGAAAAAGAATAATATTTTGTTCATTTCGTGCAGGATTGCCTAATATTTGGGTAATTAACAGTGATGGAAGCGGGTTGAAACAATTGACAAAAGATGCTGAAGATTACAATCCTGTCATCGATCCTTCTGGACAGTGGGTTGTTTTTGACTCCTGGATTCGCGGGCCGTTAACGGTTATGAAAATTCCCATCGACGGAGGCGAGAGAATGGATGTATCGGGAATTAACGGAGGAAGTCCGGTCTTTACGGAGGATGGAAAGAGTGTGGTTTTTCTCTCATTTGACGAGAAAAGAAATGCGTCAGCCCTTTATAAAGTCGCACTTTCGGGTGGCAAACCGGCGTATCTTTTTGATCTTCCTAAATATTCGAATGACGACATTCAACGCCGTCCGAATTCAAATGAAATAAGTTACGTCATAACAAAAAACGGAATTTCAAATGTTTACACACGTTCGCTGGATGATGGCAAACAAAAACAGTATACTGCGTTTGATGAACATACAATTGCAACGCACGCATGGACTCCGGATGGTACTTCGCTGATCGTTGCCCGGGGTAACATCCGTTCCGATGTTGTCATAATTACTGATCAAAAAAACTAACGAATACTATGAAGTACGCAATTATTTCCGATATACACTCCAATCTTGAAGCATTGCAGAAAGCGTTGACGATTATTGACGAGCGAAAGGTTGATGAGATCATCTGTCTGGGCGATATCGTCGGCTACGGCGCCAATCCGAACGAATGCGTTGAAATTGTCCGTGACCGTTGCTCGTCAGTCGTCCTGGGAAATCACGATGCGGCTGCCCTGGACATTTCCACGGCACATGATTTCAATTCCATAGCCCGAAAAGCCGTCGTGTGGACATCGGAAGTGCTGACGAATGAAAACAAAACATTTCTGTCTTCGCTGCCGATGACGGTAAAAAAGGAAGAAAATATTTTGTTAGTTCATTCCTCGCCGGATACTCCCGAAGCGTGGGAATATATTATTGATACGGATGATGCGGTTTCCGCGATCAATTATTTTGAAGAAAAAATTTGCTTTATTGGTCACACGCACGTTCCGGGCATTTACTCGCGCAACGGAAGAATGAAACTGGTGACGGCGGAGGAACAGTTTCTTGTGAATGTGGGGAGTATTGGACAGCCGAGGGACGGGAATCCGAAGCTTTCATTTGGATTTTTTGATTCGTCTGCGTGGCATTTTGAATTGATTAGATCTCAATATGATATACAAACGGCTGCGGAAAAAATATTCGCGGCAAAACTGCCGGAAGAATTAGGGAACCGGCTGCTGTACGGAATGTAGCATCTATGGAGATTGACCCGGACCGCCGGCGAGCTGCTGCGATGCAAACCGGTATTCGTCCGGGTTGTTCATATTATAAAACGCCTGCCTGTTGTTCCCCTGATAGTGAATCCCGAAATCGAGCGGAATGATTGACAATT
>CAZQSI010000103.1:0-2008 GCA_964596155.1 uncultured Chitinophagaceae bacterium | reverse complement strand
TCGACAGTCCGCTCTATCATCGTCTGCTGACCGATTTTTAAAAAGCTTTTATTGGTCCCCATTCGGGAACTTTTTCCTCCCGCAAGAATTACCGCTGTTATACCAGGATACATTCGACTCGGTCTCCAATCTGAAATTGATGTTCTTCTTCCGGCAGGCAGACAAAGCAATTGGACTCTGCAAGCGCCGCCATATTGCCGGACGATTGAGTTCCGGTGCTCCTGACGGTGTACATGCCTTTCTTCCTGTCGAACTGTGTCTGTGCACAGACGAAATGACGCTTACCATCCTTTTTGGTCAGCGGCTCCTGGAGTTCTGCAACGATGAACTTGGAAGAGGGTACGCCATTGACCATTCGAATGTTTGGTGAAATGAATAAAGTGAAATTGACAAACGACGCAAGCGGATTTCCCGGCAAACCAAAAATCAATTTGGTTCTTTTGTTGATCGAATATTTTGCAAATAAGAGCGGTTTTCCCGGTTTGATATTTACTTTCCAAAACAGAATTTCCGCTCCCAGTTTTTTCAATGTGGAGAGTACATAATCATGAGTTCCGACAGAGACTCCTCCGGTTGTCACAAGGATGTCGATTGACGGATCATCCAGTGCGGTGCGTAATGCTTCTTCAAGATTTGATTCAGAATCGCGAACAATCCCGGCATTTACCGTCACTAACTGATGATGAGCGGCAAGCGCCAGCAGCATCGAGAGATTCGTCGCTCGGATGCTGTCTCCGGCCGGTGTCTCATGTACGTCGATCAATTCATCGCCGGTCGAAATGATTCCTGCAGTCAATCGTTTATACACCGGAACCTCTGCCGCACCGCATGCGGCTAATAACGAAATTGTTTGCGACCCGATGGTGCTGTTCTTTTGAACGGCAATCGAACCTTTTGTCATATCTTCGCCCTGATGCCGAATGTTCATCCCCGCACGATACCGGGCGGAATCGTTGAGGATGATGTTCTCTCCGGACCGGGAGCAATCTTCGACGGGAATAACCGTATCCGCACCGCTTGGCATTTTGGCTCCGGTCATAATGCTGAAAGCCGAATCCGCTGAAAGAACGGTATCGATAAAATGTCCTGCGGTGATTTCACCCGAAATATTCCATTCCCTCCGATCGGCGGAATACCGAACGGCAAATCCATCGACGGCGGAATGAGAGAAGGGCGGAAGGTCCGTATCAGCGAAAACATCGGCTGCAAGAACACGTCCGACTGATTGATGCAAAGGAATGCTTTCGATTTCATTTTCACGAGCCGCAAATTCCCGTTCAATAATTACTTTTGCTTCAGTGTAAGAAATCATGCTGCTGCCGTAGTTTGTTGTATGGAGGGTGCCGCGATCTCCACGCGATCGTTGACGGATATCGTGCCGCCAGAAATGACCCGTGCAAAAATTCCTTCTCTGGGCATAACACAATCTCCCACTTTGAAAAAGATTGCACATTTGTCGTGACATTCTTTTCCGATTTGTGTTATTTCAAGTTCCGCCGATGCTCCGATCCTCACCCGCGTGCCGACCGTCAGATGGGGAATATCAATAAATTCCGTCGTGATGTTTTCTGCAAATGCTCCGGGACGAAGATTCGGCAGTCCTTTTGCCCTCATTGTTTCAATGCTTTCCAATGCGAGGAAGCTTACCTGACGATGCCAGTTTCCGCCATGAACGTCTCCTTCGAGTCCGAACTGCTCGATGAGCCGGACGGAATCGATATTGGTCTTTGGGATTCCCTTTTTCTTGCTGATGGAAATCGCAATAATTTTTCCTGCTGTGCTTCTGTTATGCATGATATGCTCCGCTTTTCCCCCCGGTTTTTGAAATGAGCCGGATGTCGGTGATGGTGATGGATTTGCTGATTGCTTTGCACATGTCGTAAATCGTTAAAGCGGCAACAGTGACCGCGGTCAGTGCTTCCATTTCAATGCCGGTTAGTCCTGTTGTTGTTGCCGTGGATTGGATTTCAATTGCATGATCCTTTTCGTTCAGCGTGAACTGAAGATC
>CAZQSI010000102.1:1877-5986 GCA_964596155.1 uncultured Chitinophagaceae bacterium | reverse complement strand
TGCTCGCATTGGCATATCCCGAACGGATCGGAAAAAGAAAAGAGAATGGAAAGTATCAGCTGACGGGCAATTCAATCGCCGTTCTTCCGAAAGGGAGCAAGCTGGCGAACGAAGAATATCTTGCAATCGGTGAAACGGACGGAGCGGGGAGCGATGTGAAAATTTATTTGGCCGAAGGTGTGACGGAAAAAGAAATCCTCACGCACTTTGCCGATCAGCTTGTAAAAAGCGACGAGACTGTATGGAACCGAGTCGATGAATCAGTGACGGCGAGAAGTTTGGTGATGCTCGGTTCGATGATTATTCATGAAAAAAAGATTCAGCCCGATCCGGAGCGTGCAAAAGAACTTCTCTCTGCGTTTATCACGGAACAGGGATTGGAAATACTTCCCTGGACGAAAGAAGCATCCTCCCTGCGCGAACGGAGCGAATGGATTCGTCTGAATAAATTGAATGCGGAATGGATCGATCTCTCGGATGAACATCTTCGGTCAACGGTTGACCGCTGGCTTGCTCCCTTCTTTGAAGGAATGAGCAGGAGAGCGCATCTCTCCAAATTGAACATGACGGAAATTCTTTCGGCGAACTTTTCGTATCAACAGCGACAAATGCTGGACCGGCTGGCGCCGGAGCATATCACAGTCCCGACCGGATCAAAAATACCAATTGATTATTCCGTGCATCCGCCGGTGCTTGCCGTCCGACTTCAGGAAATGTTCGGAGAAACGGAAACTCCCACGATCGGAGGTGGAGCGGTGAAGGTGCTGTTACATTTGCTTTCTCCTTCGCGCCGTCCGCTTGCTGTTACACAGGATTTGCCAAGCTTTTGGAAGAATGCGTATCCGGGCGTCAGAAAAGATATGCGGGGAGAATATCCGAAACATTATTGGCCGGAAGATCCATTGCAGGCGGAACCGACGAGGAAAACAAAAAAAGGAATGGAAAGGGAAAAGAAATGAAACTGAATTCACTCTCCGATCTGGAGCAGCTTCTTTCCGAAAAGGAAAAAAAGAAATCAGCACCGGCACCCGGCTCCTCCAAAAAGAGTCATGACGGAAAAGGTGCATCGGTTCTGGTCCGGCTTGAAACAGCAGGCAGAAAAGGGAAGAGCGTCACAATCATTTCCGGTTTGCAGCATAATCCCGATACAATGAACGACATCGCGAGAATATTAAAACAGCATTGCGGAGCGGGAGGAACGGTAAAGGGAAAGGAGATTGAAATTCAGGGAGATCAGCGGAACAGCGTTATAAAGAAAATGGAATCGATGGGATATTCCGTCCGATAATCAGTGCTTTATGCAGTTTCATCGCACCGGCGAAAAGGAATAACCGCGCTTCAGCAATTCGCTGATCAATGGATCCAAAACATTGTAAAACTTATCCGTCCGCCGTTCATCAGTGCCGACATGCGTCAGCAGAAGAAATCCGTTCAATCCGTTTGTCGATTGCGATTCATGCCGCAGAATTCTGGAATAAATGGAATCCGACGGCAGATAATTCTTCATGCCGGGAATCGTATAATCGGCGTTGGATGAGGTTCCGGGAGAGAAATTGATCAGCGTCAGACCGAGTTGTTTTGTCCAATCGGCGATTCTCTGATTATACCATTCAAACGGAGGAAGAAAGAGATCTGCCTTCTCCGGAGTGATTCCGAATTGTTTCATCGCTTTGTAATTCCCGCTCAGATCCTCCGCAAACTGATCGAACGTCACAAGCAATGAATCCCGTTTTTCCCACGAAGCGTACAGCAGATGGTTGTCCGAATGTGCGCCGAGATAATGACCGTCACCGATCAGACCGCGAATCAGCGAAGCATTCTTTTCAGCGCGATAAAAATTACCGGTAAAGAAAAATGACGCCCGGATCGAATGTTTTTTCAGAACGGTGCGGATCGTTTCGCCTCCATCCTCAAATTCGTCTCCGGTGAAGAGAAGATAGATTATCTTTTTGGTTGTGTCGAACCGGACGATTCCTCCATGCTGCGTCACTGCATGTTTGGACAAACTGTCGGCGCTCTGCTGACGGTGAAGCGAGGAGAGATAGATCGTTAATCCCGCCGTTCCATCCATTGTCGGCTCATTATTCGTGTAATCGCCCCAGTCATCATGATACACGGCCAGATCGGACTGGAACGGTGCGTACGGATCTTCTTTGGTCAGACGGATATATTTTTTATGCTGCTCGAAAATGGAAGCGCGCACCGGTCCGTCAATTAAACCGCCGTCAATCGGATAACCGTAGACATGCGTGAATGCCGAATGAGGATCGACAGGAGTGTCACCATGGGAGGGAAGTCCGACGATCATGCTCGTACCCCAGGGATTGCAGCCGAACAGCCAGTCGAGCAGCGACGTTTCCATCCGAAGATAGGAACTATCCTTAGTGATGGAGCGGTAAAGATAGAGCTGGGAGAGAAACGAGCTGACAAGATTGTTCGAACACCAGATGAACGGAATGCCAAAGTTAAATGCATTTGTTGAAGCGCGCCGGCTGACCTTTTCAATTCCATCGCGCAAATATCCGATAAATTGTTCGGAATGTTCGTCCGACAGAAGCGCGATCTGCGCATGACCGAGATTCAGGAATGGATACCATTGATAATGGCTCGCCGTATCTGCGCCGAGCCAGGGAGTGACCGGTTCCTGTTCGCCGAAGCGGACGGCATCGCTCCGGAAAAGATCCTGCTGTGTCGAGCGGAATAATTGAACGGCGGCAAGTTCCATATCGTCCACCCAGTTATCCTCCTCATAAAAATAGGGCGCGCGGCAGGGAGCGGTCTGTGAAACTCCGGGAAATCGTTTTGCATAGTAATAGGCGACTTTGGACCGTTCGAGAAGCGATTCGGCAAATCGTGGATAAACATCTTTCAGCACCTCCGCGCCGATGGCGAATGCGGATGAGAATTTTGCTACGGTTGACGCTTTTCCCGTCGTTCTGTTTTTATGCTGGTAGATTCCCTGAGGCGTTCCGTTGATGAAATAAACGGGACGTTCTTTTCCTTTTCCATAATAGACCGTATCCTCCGTCGGGAGTCGGAATCCCCGGTGGTCGCGGTCATCCGCTATCTGATTAAAAAACATGTCGGAGCGCGGATTCATTTTGATCAGCCATTGCAAACCCCAGACTGCTTCATCCAGAATGTCAGGAATGCCGTTCGATCCTTTCATTCCGTTGGCAAGAAATTGATCCCCGAACGCGTCCGGATTCTGCTGATAGGCAAAAAGCATTTGGTACGTTGCCGTTGCCGATGTCGTCACATATTGAAGGTAATCCGAAGCATCGTGCCACCCGCCGGTGACGTCGATGCGGAGCGAATCCATCGTCGGATGATAAATGATGAACCCGTCGTTCGTGTGGCAGGAATCGTTGAGAAATGGATTAAAACCGCACCGCTGCTGCCTCATATACCGGAGCAGAAAATCGGCCATGCCGTTATACACATCGTCCGAAATGCGGATGACGGGAGAGCGGACGCCGCCGGCTGAAAGAACGTACGCTCCCGGCTTCGTAATATTAGAAAAATCTAATGTATAGGTCGATGCAAATGCTCCGTAAGCGCCGTATCTTTTTACATTCTGCGAAATCAGCACAACTTCATCCGTCAATGCATTTCGTACTTCGAAGGATGGAAGCGAATCTCGTACGATTGTCCCGGCAAAGACTGCGGTTTTTATTCCGTCGGGATGGTAACCGGCTTGATTGATACGGATCCATTCACGGGAGTGAGCGGTCGTTGCGGCGGTAATACAGAGCAGAGTCAGAAGTAATTTCATAGGATGATCAGCGTGCGGTATAAAAATGTGTAATCAATCCGACAAAAGCAAAAAAAATATTTCCATCATCCAAACGTTTCGGAGGTTACTTCAGTGAAACGGATGGGAGATATTGCCGCATTATTGATTCTGATTGTCTGCATGGCACCGGCGCAGAAAGTGGTAGTCCCGATAGAACGCCAAATTCCTCTCTTTCTTAAAATTATCTCAGCGAACGACCGTCCTTCATCTGATACGGGCACATATACCATCGGAGTGATTTACCAGCGGTCGCTGTCCGAATCCGATTCCATCGCCGCAATCATCGCCGGATATAATGATTCCGTCCGGTTTC
>CAZQSI010000102.1:0-1777 GCA_964596155.1 uncultured Chitinophagaceae bacterium | reverse complement strand
AACCAAACATCATGATTAATCTCACGGCGGGGCATGCGGAAGGAACGGCATTCAGTTCCCGTCTGCTCAATATTGCAACGGTGTACCGGTAGACGATGGCATCGCTCCTGAAACATATTGTTTCATCCATGCGGGTAAGACTCTACGTGCTCTTTTCCGGCGCGGTGCTTTCCATTTCCCTCTTCGTCTATTTTTACTTTCCGGCAAATTTCGAAGCACAGGCCTATGCTCTTGCGCGTTCCAAGGCGGTATCGATTGCGCGCATTACTGCTTACAGTGTTGCGCCGGCGTTGTTCTACGAAGACAGTTCCTCAATGGCCGATGTCGTTGCTGAAGTACAGAAAAATTCAGAAATAGATTTTTTGGTCATCACTGACCAGAGGCAGCATCTGCTGACGGGATATAATACCGATGCAGGCCAGTGGCGGCGTTATACGATTGCAGGGAAGCAGGCGGTAGTGACGGACGATCAGTTGGTCGTGATGTCGCATGCGGAAATATCCTACAACGATGAAAGTCTCGGATATCTGATTCTGGGAATTTCGATGAAGGAAATGCTGGAAGACGTTGAAGCGACCAAATTGAACATTTCCCTGATCAGTCTGTTCATTTTCCTGCTCGGACTTTCCGGAATGTATTTTGTAGTGAAACATATTACCGGTCCGCTGGAGGAAATGGCTCATTCGTTCCATGAAATTGAGGGAGGAAATCTTTCCCAAACCGTGCCGCCTTCCCGTTTCAGCGAAATCAATGTGCTGGCGGAATCATTCAACACCATGGTTTCCGCTCTTGCATCGGCGCAGGAAGAGCTGCAATCGGTCAATAAAACGCTTGAACTCCGTGTGGATGAGCGGACGAAGGATCTTCAACGGGTGATTGAGCAGCAGAAACTAACCGAGGAGGCGCTCCGGGAAAGCGAGGAGCGGTACAGAAGTCTCGTCGATCTCTCTCCGGACGCCATCGCCGTCCATTCCGAGCAATCCTTTCTCTTCATCAATCAATCGGTCCTCACCATGTTCCGGACTTCTTCGCTGGATGCAATGCTGACCCGGTCGCTCTTCGATTTTCTCAATGCAGTGCAGGGAAAAAAATTAGCCGAAGCACTCAGGCAAATCATAAACGGCTCAATAGAACACATTCTGTCGGAGTATATTTTTACCAGAGACGACGGATCCGAATTTACCGCCGAGGTTACTGCAACAATATTGGATTACCGGGGATCGACGGCGGCGCAGATCGTCATCCGCGATATTTCGGAACGGATTCAGAGCGAACGCCAGCGGATGGAACTGGAGCAGCAGCTGCTGCATGTGCAGAAAAAGGAGATCGTCAGCACGCTCGCCAGCGGACTGGCACATGATATTCTGAACATCCTCGGCATTATCGGCACTTCCATCAACAAACTGCTCTTCATGAAGAATCTCAGCCAGACATCATTGATGGAAAGCGCCGAACAGATTTCGAAGGCCTCCGAAAGAGGAAAATCACTCGTGAAGCAGCTTCTTTCGTTTGCAAAGAAATCGGAATTGAATTTCGATCTGGTCAATGTTAACACAATCGTCCAGGAAATCGTTGGAGTGATTCAGCGGACATTCCCGACATCCATTGTGATTGAGACGCGTCTTGCGGATCAATTGCCGAAGCTGCGGGCTGATCACAACCAGCTCCATCAGGCGCTCCTCAATCTTTCTCTGAATGCGCGGGATGCCGTGCAGGGTGAAGGATTGATCATCATTGAGACCTCGCTGACTGAGAGCGGCCAAAACTCCGGAGAGCA
>CAZQSI010000101.1:0-6002 GCA_964596155.1 uncultured Chitinophagaceae bacterium | reverse complement strand
AACAATTGAAGAAATTGTTTGATTCCGCGGTAGCTCAATGGCAGAGCATGCGGCTGTTAACCGCAGGGTTGTAGGTTCGAGCCCTACCCGCGGAGCAAAAATCCCGATCAACAATGATCGGGATTTTCTGTTTATGGCTTATACAGTATACGTCTTATATTCCTCGGCACAAGACAGATTATATATTGGCCAAACCGAAGATTGGGAACGCCGGGAAGGAGAACATCAACGGGGTGAGGTCTTTTCAACGAGGCCGTATCTTCCGATGACATTGGTGTATCGGGAAGATGTCCAGACGAGATCAGAAGCGATGAAAAGAGAGAAAGAGTTGAAAACCTCCTCCGGTCGTCGATGGATCAGAGAACATTGCCTATAGGCAGAGCATGTCTGCCGTACGGCAGATTAACCGCAGGGTTGTAGGTTCGAGCCCTACCCGCGGAGCGAAATCCCGATCAGCAACGGTCGGGATTTTCCGTTTATGGAATACTTCCTCTACATTCTTTATTCAGCATCAGGCGATCGATATTATATCGGGATTTCAAACAATCCTGAGTATCGATTGAAGAAACATAATACGATTGAAAAGGGTTCACTTCGAGATACCGTCCCTGGAGTATTGTCTTCACTAAAGAGTATCCCAACAAGAAAGCAGCTCAGGAAGCAGAGAGGAAGATGAAGTCGTGGAAAAGCAGAGAGATGATCAAGCGAGTAATACAAGGAACGTCGGAACTATAATGAGGCTGTTATCCCGAATGAAATTCGGGATGTAGGTTCGAGCCCTACCCGCGGAGCCACCCCCTCCGAACACTCGAAACTAACGTTTCGGGTGATCCTTTTTTAAATAGTCGACTCGACTGTACCGTCGCCGCGAAATACGAACTTCAGCGTACCTTTCGACTCGCGTTTCTTAAGCGTGCACTTGATCATTGATATGAAGGTGCGGATAATTGCCTTCATAGTCTCGGGGGGTTGCCCTGCATATACTTCAGCAAGCCGTTGATATCGAAGGCGATGCAGTGTCCCCATGGAGCAGTTTCTTCCCAGCTTCTAAAAACTCTTTTGAACACTTACGTCATCGATCTCTCCGATACATAAGTCAACGAATTGATATGACGTCACCGGAATACTCTTTCGACGTTCCTTACCGGTCTTGCGTAGTCCGAATGATATCCAACGCATGTTCCAACGCCCGATTCGCCTCAACGACGATATCCGGATTAACACCGTTACCCTCGATGTGTCCGATACGGATTGAATAATAGTCCGCTATGGGGAGTGCAAGAAGTAATCCATTCGGGATATCAAACATTTTCTGTGATAACATCTTTCCGGCAGTCTTTTCGCCGATCAGTGTTGTCCGTCCTGTAGCACGAAGAACATCAGCGGCAAGTTCTGCTGCGCTTGCAGTTTTTCGGCTGGTCAGGACGTAGACCGGACCAGCATAGCGCGGCGCCACCGGTGGAAAAACAATGCGCAGAACCCCCTTTTCCTGAACATCCTTCCAAAATGATCGGATCGACCATCCGTCCCACGCCTGAAGCGATTGGATATAGTTCTCATCGGGAGGTCCGGAGTGCTGTTCCGTCCATGTGCGGGAGAGAAAAATCCCCGCATCAAGCTCCGACGAGAGAAGATGTCCCACCAGCGGCCGCACGGCGAACGCGCCCCCCTCATTTTTTCGCAGATCGATTATCAATGCGCGCGCATTCCGATCCTTCACAACGGAGTAGGCTTCACCGATTTGCGTAATGGTATTCTGCCCCATCATTGTGTAGACTGTGAGGATGGCAATATCTTCGTTCCACGAAAGCATCGCCCCCGGCCGCACCACATTCATTGTGTCCAGATAGTTCGCCGTTTGCTCGGCCGACATCCGTGCTTCGATCAGCCGGACATGAGAGAATGGTCCGCTGTTCCATAATGCATTGAATCCGGAAACGAACGAAGAGAGATCCGCGCATCGCTCGGACAGGTCCGCGACCTTCTGTTCAATAGTCCTGTACTCAGTGGTGTGGGTGTGTGCTGCATCGAACAGATTGTCGCGCAGCGTTCGGTTCACCGCAGCCGCCACTTCACGGCATCCATACCGATCCTGTTCAGCCTCACCGTTTTGTTGAGAAAACAACGGAACGGCAACAATGAACAGCAGTATCCGCAGGTGCATTGGTATTGTCATAGTATTCATCAGTTATCCTTTGAATGCATTTCACCATTCTCTAACGGCCACAATCAGTCTGCCGCTTACTTTGATACAGGCAGTTGCTTATCATAATATTCTCGGAATGTTGTGTCGTCCCCATAATTTCTATGTTCGATCACTAATCCGCCGGGTTACCGTCGTGCTGTCCGAAAATGACGGACGGGGATCGGTTTGCACCACGACAACGATGAGACCGGCAAGAAGGAACACAATGATCTTTATCATTTCATTACCGTTGCTTTAATGGTGCGAACAGCGGCACCGGCTGTCATGCGGATCATATAGGTTCCGCTCGCCAAACCTGCAGCGTTGAAAGTTGCGGTATAGTTTCCGGCATCAGCGTTTCCGTCCACCAATGTTGCGACTTCCGAGCCGAGCATCGAATAGACTTTCAGCGTCATATGCGTCCGTGAGTGAACAGAATACGTTATCACGGTTGAAGGATTGAAGGGATTCGGAAAATTCTGTTCAAGCCGAAACTCATCTAAAATACGGCTCTCGTGTTTCACTGTTGTGGTAAACTTCAAAACTCCCGAGATCACTCGGAGTGACCGGGAATGATAGTCGGAGACGTAGAGTGAATCACCGGTCAAGGAAGCAACAATTCCATTAGGACCGTAAAAGCTTGCTTTTGACGTGCCGTTCTGGCTTCCGGCGGTTCCGGAACCTATAAACACAGATGCCCCGCCGCCATTAATAGGAATACGGTAAATGCGATTGGCTGTAAAACCCGTTGCAAAGATCATATCATTCACAATTGTCATAAAGCCGAGGTTTCCCGGAAGTTGACCGATCAGTACCAATCCCTGTTCAGGTGTATACCGGAATACTTTACCGTCAGTGAAGTTACCGATATATAATATTCCCTGTTTGTCGCGGACCAAACCGATGGGACCGTTCAGTTTTCCGGAATCGGACATGAACAACGAGATGTTCTTCGCAGTGTCGATCAGCATGATCTTGTTAAGGTTGTATTGAGCCACCAACATGCTTCCGTCGGAATTCACATACACGGCTCCAGGATCTGGAATGTGTAAGAAAAAAGTGGTATCACCTTGCGGTGTCGCTTTGGTGATCCTGCCGCCCAACGCACTTGGTACATATAAACTGCCATCCGGTCCAAACCCCAGTCCATTTGGACTTGTCATACCGTTTAAAAAGATGGACGTTTGACCCGTCTTCGTGATCTTGGTAACAGTTGTTCCCAGATACATCGAAGCATAGATGTTTCCGTTGTTGTCGATTGCCAGTCCGTCATTGAACGTCGATGGACCCGTTACCAGTGTGGATACGACCTGACCGTACATACCGGCAGAAACGAAAAAAACGAAGAAAATTGTTTGTTTGACGCTGTTCATAATGCTCCTTGATTGTTTGGTGATGGGTTTGTGAGTAACGACGTCATCAAGATACGTCACCAAGCGCAGGGAATCGTCCGAAGTTATAAAGTCGGACAACAATGAGCGGTAACTAGTGGTACGCGTTGTGTGTGGGAGTCAGTCCGCCTTGATCGATGCAATATATTCCCGCGGAGTCATGTCGGTGATCCGCTTGAACGCGGCATTGAAGGTGGTTTTTGAGTTGAATCCGGCATCCAATGCAAGTGCCAGGAGGGTGCGCTGACTGAGTGCGGCGGGAGTGGCAATGCGTTTGAACTCCTCAACACGGTACGCATTGACGAATTCAAAGAAATTCATCCCAAAGGCATCATTGATCACTTTCGAGAGCAGATGGACCGGCATCCCGGCAATCGAAGACAGTTCCGGCAGTGTCAATTTCGGCTGCAGATACGGCCGTTGTTCCGTCATGATCCTTTCAAGTCTTTCCTTCAGCGCAGCGGCATTTTCCAGCGAAGCAGCTACCGGGCGGACTTCTTCTTTCTTTGGCAGCTGAAAACTCTCCGGAAACCGGAGCGTATACCAGCCCAGACCCACAATGAATGCCGAAAGGCCGATCCACACCAGCTGATATCCCAGATATCCCTGCATTCCTTCCGGTCCCACAAACCTCAGCAGAAAGCTGACACTCCAAAAGAATACACCCATTGTGGTGATGCCGAGCAGCACAAGATAGAAGCGGAGCCGTGGCATTTCAGAGGAGATATCCATGCTGATCCGCCGGAACGATTGCACCAAGCGGATATTAACGACCAGATAAACTGCGTTCAGCAGAATGGCGAATGCTTCAAGTGCCACAAAAGCACTTTCCATCGACCGGCTGTAAGTAATAAATTCAGCGCGGTCAAAAAAGACGAACGGCAGGATCATGACGGCGAATATACCGAGCGGAACGAAATGCAGCCAAAGCGGTATCCGGATCGTTGGCGGGACGTTGAAGAGACGGAGAAAGTAGAGGTACAGTAATGGTCCGTAGAAGAAGATGACGAAATCACCGACGAAGAGCAGTTTGGAGAGAAGCAGCGATTCCGTGTGGACGGTATAGGCATACCGGCCAAGGAGCGTAATCGCGATACAGAGGATGAAGATACCTGCCAGCCGGTTAGCACGGATGTTTCCCCGATTCAATGTGCCGAGCATAACGAAGAGAATAAATCCCTGCAATGCACCGAACAGGACGATAATGGTAGAGATTGTCATCGTGACTCTTTGTTGTTCAGCACAAAGTAGAGAAGTATGTGGTGAGTATCAACTGTCCTTCATCGTTTGACCTTCCCCAATATGACGTGCCACCGCTTGGAATAGATTTTCTGCTTCAGTCTCCTGCCTGCCGGCAGCATGGTTGGCAAGCCGAAGCTCAAAAAATGATTCTGGCGCCGGTGATCTGTAACCTAACGAACAGTGTATCCTTTCTGTGTTGTAAAAATTCCTCCATCTTTCAATCACGACCGTCGCTTCGGTTAAAGTATTAATGATCTTTCCATTGGGCAATTCATCTCATAGTTTACCGTTGAATGATTCAATGTATTGTTTCAAAACCAGCCGGAATAATAAGCATTGGAAATTAAGCATTGTTTTTGGATATATTCAGAGTATCTGAAAGAAAAGAATACCTGCTTTGTCAACAGCAGAATCAAGCTATGAATGAACAATAGTATATCAATATGAATACGAAAGCACTCATAGAATATTTCAATCGTCTCCTTCCATTAGATGAAAGGGAAAGTGCTTTCGTTAGAAAAATCTGTAGAGAACGAATCATAAAAAAAAGAGAGTTCATTCTTCAGGAAGGAGAAATTTGCAAATACAACACTTTTGTTGTTGAAGGTTGTTTCAAAATGTATCTGGTTGACCATAAAGGAAGAGTGCACAACCTTCAATTTGCAACCGAAAATTGGTGGATTGGTGATATTGGAAGTTTTCATAGCGAAACACCAACGAAACTTAATATTGAAGCTCTTGAAAACTCCATTGTTCTTCAGATTAAGAAAGAAGATCAACTGAAACTTTTCGAAGATTATCCTAAATTCAATCGAATTTTTAGAGTGCTCGCAGAAAATGCCATGGTAGCTTTGCAACGAAGAATTTTACAAAATATTAGTTCAACAGCTGAAGAACGATATTTGGATTTTCTTGATAAGCACCCTCAATTGTTCAATCGAATCTCCAATGTACAAATAGCATCCTATCTCGGTGTAACCCCTGAATTCCTCAGTACAATTCGAAAAAGACTAACGAAAATATAAATTAGTTAACGCTCTTTCTTAAGATACCTTATAGGCATTCCTTGTCCTATCATACTATCTTTATCGTAGTTATTAATTTATTATTCTATAGAGGATGTAATGATGGGAAAAAAAGTCATTGCTGTAATAGGCGCAACAGGTTCGCAAGGTAAAGGAATT
>CAZQSI010000100.1:1798-6414 GCA_964596155.1 uncultured Chitinophagaceae bacterium | reverse complement strand
GAGTCCCTTTGGGAGAGTCTCGTCGGCCCCGCTTCACAATCCAGAATTATCGTTTCCAAAAATCGCTCACAATAGAGAAAACCTATTTATTGATGAAGATTGTTACTGCTCCCGGAAGGTACATGTCTCTGGATTCTCTCACTCCGTTCATTCCTCTTTTTTCTGATTGCAGGTTCGTCCAATGAACAAATCCTATCTTGATTATTTTCTCAAGATTCGTGTTCCGATCATTGCGTTCGTCGCTCTTGCGTCGCTCGCATTTACATTTTTTGTCTCGCGTGCGGAGCGGGACGGCGTCGGCTATGCTCCCGAACAGCCGATACCGTATTCACACAAGCTTCATGCGGGGGAGATGGGGATTGACTGCCAGTACTGTCATACCGGAGCATCGAAATCCCGGCATGCCATGGTGCCGCCGCTCAATACCTGCATGAACTGCCACGCCGTTGCCCGCAAGAACAAACCGGACATTATTCGTTTGACGCAATATTATAATGAAGGGAAACTGATGCCGTGGAAACGGATACACAAAGTTCCCGATTATGCCTATTTTAATCACAGCGTGCATGTGAACAAAAATATTCCGTGCCAGCAATGTCACGGCAATATTCAGGAGATGGAAGTGGTGAAGCAGTCCAATTCATGGACGATGGATAACTGCATTTCCTGCCACCGCAATGCACCGGTACTTCTGGCCAATATTCCGGGGATCAAAAAAGGTCCCGAAAACTGTTTTGCATGTCATCGGTAATCTTATGAAAAACACAAAGGTCAATGCAGATCGTCGGACATTTTTTAAGAAAGCAGGCATCGGTGCCGTTGCAGCAGGTGTGCTGAGCGCTCTCCCGTTGTCCCTCTTATCCAAAGAGAAGAAGAGTGAAAACGGACGTGCATCGAACAATCATGTTGCTATCACCATCAACCCGATGGCAGTGAAACGGGAGAACAAAAAGTAAGCATGGACACTCCGGAAAAACATACGAACGAATCGAAATACTGGAAAAGCCTCCGGGCGTATCATAACGATCCTTCCGTGGACGAAAGCAAAGGACGCGAATTTGCGAAGGAAGTGACGGGGGATTTCGACATCGACACTCTCTCTCCGATCAGCCGGAAGCAATTTCTCGCGCTGGTTTCCGCTTCCGCCGCATTTGCCGCCGCGGGATGCACGAATTACAGGGATAAGGGAGAGGTTGTTCCGTACACAAAAAAACCGGAAGAGATCACGCTCGGAAAGGCGAATTATTATGCCTCCACGTACACAGAGAACGGACAGGAATACGGAATTCTGATCAAGACCCGCGAAGGTCGTCCGATTAAAATCGACGGCAATCCGGATCACCCCTTGAACAAAGGAAAGATTAACGCCCGCGGTCAGGCGAGCATCATGAATCTCTACGATCCGGAACGTCTGAAAGACCCGATGATTCTCGAATCGGGAATTCTTACGAAAAGTTCGTGGAAATCGGTTGATGAAAAAATTGCCGCTGCCCTCAAGAGCGCGGTGACGACAAAAAAAGAAATCGCTATTGTGACGCACACCGTAACTTCGCCGACGGCAAAAAAAGTGCTGGATGAATTCGTCAAAGCATTCCCCACTGCAAAAATTTATTCGTACGAACTCTTTAACGACCTGAACAGAAAAAATGCCTGGAAGAAATCGACCGGCAGTGCGAATGTTCCGCTTCTCAGGTGGGACGAAGCGAAGATTATTCTTGCGCTTGAATCCGATTTTCTCGGAACCGACGGGAACATGGCGGAGCAGACACGGATGTATGTTCAAAACAGAAATGTCGGCAATGTAAAGAATATGAACCGTCTCTATTCGGCGGACGGCACAATGAATTCAACGGCGATGAACGCAGATTACCGACTGCGTGTTCGTCCCGATCAGCAGCTGGAGTTTGTGATGGCGTTGATGAACGAATTCAAGCCGAACGGAAAAGCATCATTAAAGGAATTTGCCTCCAACAACGGACTCGATGCATCGGCTGTGAATCAGCTCGTGAACGATCTCCGCGCAAACAAAGGCCGTTCGATTATCCATGCCGGAAACGGACTGCCGGAATCGGTGCACATTGCCGTCAATGTATTGAATGATCTTCTCGGAAACTCCGCTCTCTATAATAACGAACAATCGATCGTAGAGTATCTTCCCGCAGCTTCGAAAGAGGAGTGGGAAATGCTTGTAGCAGCAATGAACGGCGGCAATGTCGGTGTTGTGATCCATTTCGACTCAAATCCAGTGTATCATCTTGCCGGCGATTACGGATATGGAGAAGCGTTGAAAAAAGCAGGAACGGTTGTCTCCATGGCGGAAATGCCGAGCGAAACTACGGCAGCAAGCACCTATGTTCTTCCTCTCAATCATGCATTTGAATCGTGGGGCGATCATAAGACGAGAACCGGAATTCTGAGTCTTCAGCAGCCGGTGATTGCACCGCTCCACAACAGCCGGCAAAAGGAAGCAGTGCTGCTTTCCTGGGCAATGGGAAAAGAATATTCCGAATCGCTCTATCATCAGTATCTGATGAACCGATGGGAAAAGGAAGTCTATCCCTCGATGAAAGTCAGTGTCGATTTCAAATCATTCTGGTATTCCGCGCTGCACGACGGTGTCGTAACGTACAATGAAACGGCGCAGAAACCTGCCTCTGTCCGATCGGACGCATTGAACGCTGTCGGTTCGGTGTCATCATCGGAAGGATTTGTTTTGTATCTGCATGACGGAGCGTTTATCGGGGACGGCAGATATTCAAATAACGGATGGTTGCAGGAAATGCCGCATCCGGCATCGAAGATCGCGTGGGATAATTATGCGGCGATGTCAGTCGCAACATCGCGCGGGATGGGCATTGATGAAGGAACGATGATTGAAGTGTCCGTCGGCGACCGCACGATGAAATTACCTGTGCACGTTCAGCCCGGTTTGGCTGATAATTTTGTCGCCGTGATGCTCGGTTATGGCCGGAAGAATGCCGGTTCGATCGGAACGGATGTCGGCTTCAATGCAAATCTGCTGATGTCGAAATCCTCATCACTCTCGCCATGGCTCTATAACGGTGTATCAGTGATTAAGACGGGAGAGAAGTATCTGCTCGCATCGACACAGGAGCATCATCAGCTTGACGATACGTTTCTGAAAGACATTCACAAGAAGCGTCACATCATTCAGGAAGGTACAATCGTTCAGTATCTGGATGATCCGAAGTTCATCGAAAAAGAAAAATTGGATTACACCATCACGCCGCGGGTGAAGTATGAGGGAGTGAAGTGGGCGATGGCGATCGACATGAACAAATGCACCGGCTGCGGAGTCTGCACGCTCTCCTGCAACGTGGAAAACAACATTCCGGTTGTCGGAAAGGAACAGCTCAACATCGGCCGTGAAATGGCATGGATCCGCATCGACCGGTATTTCTCAGGTACGGCGGAAGCACCGAGCGTCAGCAATCAGCCGATGATGTGTCAGCAATGCGACAATGCGCCGTGCGAGAACGTCTGTCCGGTAGCCGCAACGACCCACAGTCCCGACGGATTGAATCAGATGGCGTACAACCGCTGCGTGGGAACAAAATATTGCTCGAACAACTGTCCGTTCAAAGTCCGTCGATTTAATTTCTTCGATGCTCGGGATGATTTCAACAACGGATTCCAGTATCAGCAGCCGCTGAATATGCTTCACAATCCTGAAGTGACCGTCCGGTCGCGCGGTGTGATGGAAAAATGCACATTCTGCGTTCAGAGAATTATGGAAGGACGCCAGCACGCAATCGAAGAAGGAAAAGAATTCACCGGCAGCGGCATTACCGTCGCGTGTCAGGATGCATGTCCGGCCGAAGCGATCACATTCGGCAACGTGAACGACAAGAATTCGGAAATTTACAACGTGCGCCGCCACCAGCTCGGCTATCACCTGCTGGAAGAGTTAAATGTCGGTCCGAACGTCACGTATGTGGCAAAACTTCGCAATGTAGAATCTCAAACGGAGAAAGCATAGTGTCAACAACAGTCCTGGATTATTCGAAAGAAGTTCCTGTTGTCAGCGGAGTGCCGAGTGCGGCGTCGCTGGATGAAGCGATCGTCAAACCGATCAATGATTTTCCGAAACGGAACTGGTTCATCGGAATGGCGATAGCCGGATCGATGCTGATGTTCGGAGCGGTCAGCCTGGGCTGGGTGCTTTGGAAAGGTGTCGGAGTCTGGGGTATCAATCAACCCGTCGCATGGGGATTCGACGTTGTTAACTTCGTGTTTTGGGTCGGTATCGGTCATGCCGGTACGCTGATTTCCGCAATTTTATTTCTGCTCAGGCAAAAATGGAGAACCGGCATCGCCCGTTTTGCCGAAGCGATGACGCTCTTCGCCGTTCTCTGCGCTGTTCAATTTGTTATTTTCCATACCGGCCGTCCCTGGCTTGCCATGGCGTGGTTGTTCCCGTATCCGAATCAGCATGGGGTGTGGGTTAATTTTACGTCACCGCTGGAGTGGGATGTGTTTGCCGTGAACACCTATTTCACTGTTTCGGCTGTCTTCTGGTATATCGGACTCATTCCGGACTTTGCAACGCTGCGCGACCGCGCAACGACAACGATCAAGAAAGTCGTCTATTCCAT
>CAZQSI010000100.1:0-1698 GCA_964596155.1 uncultured Chitinophagaceae bacterium | reverse complement strand
ATTACGCGGAAAGCGTTCAAGTTCGAACATCTTATCACCATCGACACGATCGAGAAAATGAACAAGATCATGCTCGTCACCGGTACGATGGTCGGCTATGCATACATCATGGAATTCTTTATTGCCTGGTATAGCGGCAACCAAACGGAATTGTTCGTGTTCATGAACCGCGCGTTGGGACCGTACTGGTGGGCATATTGGATCATGATGACCTGTAATCTCATCGCCCCGCAGCTCTTCTGGTTCAAGAAAGTAAGAACGTCGCTGCTGGCATCGTTCATTCTTGCGATCTTTGTGAATATCGGTATGTGGTTCGAACGGTTCGTTATTATTGTCACGTCGCTTTCGAGGGATTTTCTCCCTTCCAGCTGGGGAATGTTTGTGCCGACGTTGTGGGATTTCGGAATGCTGATCGGAAGTTTCGGTCTCTTCTTCACGCTTGTGTTATTGTTTGTAAAATTCCTGCCGGCAATCGCCATGGCGGAAATTAAAGCAGTCGTACCGGGCGCTCAACCGTCTCATCACGGAAACGGAGCGTCGCACTAATATGGAAAAGAAATTATTTTCGATAACCGCACTCTATGCAAAACCAAACGATATCATTCGCGCAGCACAGGCGGTGAGGGATGCGGGATACAAAAAATTCGACGTGCACACGCCGTATCCTATCCACGGATTGGACGGCGCAATGGGGTTGAAAGAAACGAAACTCGGATTCGTCACACTCTTCGCCGGTATTCTCGGCGCTGCGGGAATGATCGGATTCGCCTCGTGGGTTGCCGTTGTTGATTTTCCGCAGGTGATCGGCGGAAAGCCGTACTGGTCCTGGCCCGCGTTTGTTCCCGTAACATACGAAATTGCCGTGCTGCTTGCCGTGCTGTTGACGGTGGGAGCGATGATTGCGTTCTTCTTCAAGTTTCCGAATATCAGTCATCCGCTGCATGATACACCGTATATGAAACATGTATCGTCCGACCGGTTCGGTGTGAGTATTGAAGCGGCTGATGAAAAATTTAATGAAAAGAACGTTCGGGATCTTCTGGCATCGACGGGAGGTCAGGTTGAAGCGGTGTACTACAGCGATGAATTCCTGAATTTCACACCGAATACCTTTGATCCGAAATTCTTATTGCTACTGGCCGGCATTGCCGTTGCAACATCAGCGGGCGGATATGCCTACTGGAATAAAGTGTTGTTCCTTCCTCCGTTCGACTGGATGGTGGAACAGCCGAGATTCAACGCGCAGTCCGCAACAGATTATTTCAGCGACGGACATACGATGCGGCTTCCGGTTGCGGGAACAGTGGCGCGGGGATTCATCCCGTATCCGTACACCATCACAGAAAAAGCCGATTCCGTCGGGAAATTTCTTATCAATCCGCTGCTGCCGACAAAAGAAGTATTGGAATTGGGGAAAGCAAAATATCTGACATTCTGCAGTCCATGTCACGGAAATTTCGGCAACGGTGACAGCAGATTAAAAGGTCAATTTCCCAATCCACCGACGTTGCACTCAGATAAATTGCGCGATTGGCCGGACGGAGCATTGTTTCATACGATTTCGGTAGGACAGAACGTGATGCCGGCATATCAGTATCAGATCACACGCGAAGAGCGGTGGGCAGTGGTGAATTACATCAGAACATTACAGCGCGCATACAATGCGAAGGAGTCCGATCTACAATGAGCGCTCTTGAT
>CAZQSI010000099.1:4069-6745 GCA_964596155.1 uncultured Chitinophagaceae bacterium | reverse complement strand
ACCCAGATGTTTTTCAGCTGGGAATATCTGAATGAACGAAACCGCCAGGCCGGTTCGTTTGCAACGGACCAGGTCGGATGGTACATCGTGCAAATTGATGACCCGAATCAGGCCGCTTCCGTGTCCGAGGCGGTTGATGCATTGTATGTTAACTCAAGCGCAAAAACAAAAACCGAAACGGAAAAGGCATTCCAGCAAAGTTTTGTTTCGCTTTCGGGAGCAATCATCAGCTCGCTCGAAGTCGTTTCCTACGTTATCATCGGAATCATTTTGATGGTTCTGGCGAACACGATTATCATGGCGGCGCGGGAACGAATTCGCGAATATGCCGTACTGAAGACACTCGGCTTTACCTCATTTCATGTTGTCGGGCTGATTGCGGGAGAATCGCTCTTTATTTCGCTGCTCGGCGGTGCTGTGGGAATTATTCTGACATTTCCTGTCTGTCAGGGATTCGGCGAAGCGTTTCCGACCATGTTCCCTGTGTTTACCGTGCAGCCGATGACGATCATCATGTCCGTCGCATTTTCGATTATTGTCGGCATCATAGCGGCGCTGTTCCCGTCCTACCGGTCCGCAAAGATGAGCATTGTGGATGGACTGCGGCAGATTGGATAGCAATCAACAACATTCGTACGGAATATTATGAAAATTCCCCTGACCTATAACATTCGAAATCTCTGGGCGAGACGGCTCACAACCGCGCTGACAGTTTCGGGCATTGCCCTTGTCGTCTTCGTTTTTGCCGCCGTGCTGATGCTCGCACAGGGTGTTGAAGATACGCTTGTCGCTACCGGCTCCCAAGATAATGTGATTATTCTTCGGAAAAGTTCGCAAAGCGAGATGATGAGCGCCGTGAGCAGGGACCAGATCGGTATCATAGGAAGTTATCCGGAGGTGGGGTTGAACAGCGAAGGGAAGCCTTTCGCCACATCCGATGTCGTCACGTTGATCAACCTGAATAAAAAAGGATCGAACGACATGGGAAATGTTTCCGTCCGCGGTATTTCGTCCGGTGCGTTTGCGCTTCGGCCGCAGGTATCGTTGCAGGAAGGCCGGTGGTTTAAACCGGGTTCGTACGAAATTGTGGTGGGAAATATGATTTATGATCAGTTTAACGCGATAGAGATCGGTCAGTCGGTTCAAATTGGTTCAAAACTGTGGACCATTGTCGGAGTGATCAACGGCGGCAAGACCGGATTTGCGTCCGAAATTTGGGCTGATGCCGATATCGTCATGAGTGAATTCAACCGGGGCACAACGTTCTCTTCGTACACATTTAAATTAAACAACCGGGATGATTTTGAATCGTTGAAAGCCAAGATGGAATCGGAGCAGCGCCTTCAGGATCTTGATGTGAAGCGGGAGCAGGATTTTTACCTTGAGCAGTCGAAATTCATGGCATCGTTTATCAGCGGACTCGGAATTTTCATTACTGTTATTTTCAGTTTCGGCGCAATGATCGGCGCGATGATCACGATGTATGCATCGGTGGCAAATCGAACGGTCGAGATCGGTACGCTGCGGGCGCTTGGTTTCCGTCGGAGAAGCATACTGACCGCCTTTTTAATTGAAGCCATTGCTTTATCTTCCATCGGGGGAGTTATCGGTCTTATCCTCGCTTCGTTCATGGAGTTTGTTTCGTTCTCTACGACTAATTTCGGTTCATTCTCTGAACTTGCCTTTGGATTTTCTCTCTCTACTGGAGTCATAGGGTGGACAGTCGTATTCTTTCTCATCATGGGAGTTGCAGGGGGATTTCTTCCGGCGGTCCGTGCATCTCGTATGAATATCATCAACGCGTTGAGGGCTTCGTAATATGACGACAAAAATCATCGTGAACAATAACGGAAGCCTCAGAGTTGAAGGCGAGGATATTGAATTGCTGGACTCTGCCGGTAACCGTTATCAGTTGAATGGACGAACAAAAATTTCTCTCTGCAGATGCGGTCAAAGCGCTTCGAAACCTTTTTGCGATGCTTCACACAAAACAAACGGATTTCAATCTGCCTGCACTGCATACGAACTTCCTCCCTTCGTACCTAAACAATAACATTATTTACCTTCTCTAACCCCCTAAAGAACATTCGATTATGCTTAGAGTGACAGTTTTACCGGTTTTTCAATAATTGTGTTTCAGATCACTTGTAAGTGATGTTTTGTGAATTATTAGAGCATTCTAAGAGGTTGCCTATTGCGGTGTTCCGCTGGGTTTGCTAGATTTATTACAGGGTTTACACCAAACATTTTATATGAACACTTCAAAAACCATAATGCTGTCCGGTCTTTATCTGATCCTTGGAAGCTATACGATTAGCTTTTACGAATCCGACCGGGTAAACAGTGTTAGTGTGGAAGCGGTAACAAATTCTGTTCAGGCGGAACAACTAGCCCGGACGGGAATTGCAATCGCAATGGAGAAGATGGGTGCAAACGGAACGTTGAAATCATTTCCAACTGAATCAGTGACAATGACGGACGGAACTATTTCTTATTCCGCAGCTTCGATCTCCGCTACTCAATCCAGAATAACCTCAACGGCACTATTCAACGGCAGAACTATTTCCGTGACGGCTATTTTCAGTTATGATCGGGGCCGATGGAGAATGATTCGATCGTATGCAACTCCTACTGCAGAACTGATCAGTTAAACCTGTACTCCCTTACTCAAAACCT
>CAZQSI010000099.1:1527-3969 GCA_964596155.1 uncultured Chitinophagaceae bacterium | reverse complement strand
TTTGTCGTTGTCTCGTCCTGCCATTTTTATTACTTTCTAAAAACATTTTAAACCAAATCATAGGATCATATGCGTACTATTGTAGCCGCGATGTTTTTCCTTGTATCCGTTTCCTCCGGTCAAACCGGCCGGCAGCTTCCGATCGATCCGAAGAACATGGATATGTCAGTTAATCCGTGCGATGATTTTTATTTGTACGCAAACGGCAATTGGCTGAAGAGTAATCCTGTTCCCGCAGAATATAGTATGTGGGGAAGCTTTAATGAATTGACGGAAAAAAACAACGACATCTTAAAAGACATTTTGGAATCTGCCGCCCGTGACCGGACGGTGCGCACCGGAACCAACCGGCAAAAAATCGGCGATCTGTATGCTTCGGGAATGGATTCTGCGAAGATAGAATCGCTGGGGTGGAAGCCGGTTGAAAACGATCTCAACAGGATTGCAAAGATTAAAGACATCTCCGGCGTTAAGAAGGAAATCGCTTATTTACACACCGTCGGAATTCGGACGGCGTTTGCTTTCTATTCCGATCAGGATGAAAAAGATAGTAAATCAGTCATCGCTCAATTGATGCAAAGCGGTCTTGGACTTCCGGACAGAGATTATTATCTGTCGGATGATGAACGGTCGAAGCAACTCCGCAAGGAGTATGTGCGATACATGACTACGATGTTTACCCTTGTCGGAGAGAACGAACAGTCGTCGTCGCGCATTGCGTCGGATGTTATGGTGTTCGAAACGAGACTGGCAAAAGCATCCTATAGCCGGGTTGACCGCCGAATTCCCGACAAAAACTATCACAAAATGTCTCTGCAGGAACTCGATGCCTTGACGCCGAATCTGTCCTGGAATGATTATTTTTCCCGGACCAATGCCTCTCATGTTGTTTCGGTTAATGTTGGACAGCCGTCGTTCTTCAAGGAGCTGAATGCTATGATGTCCGATGTACCGGTGAAGGACTGGAAAGAATATCTTCGCTGGAAAATCATCAGCGGATGGGCGCCGGCACTCAGTTCACCGTTTGTTCAGGAGCACTTCCGGTTTACCGGACAGGTATTGACGGGAGCACGGGAATTGCAGCCCCGATGGAAAAGAATTCTCCGGGTGATAAACGGCTCCATGGGTGAAGCTTTGGGCGAGTTGTATGTTGCACGAACCTTTCCGCCTGAAGCAAAAGAAAAAGCGAACAGGATGGTAAAGAATCTTATCGACGCGTTTCGTGAACACATTACGCATCATCTGGATTGGATGGATGAGGCGACACGGACGGCGGCATTAAAAAAACTGGAATCATTCACGGTAAAGATCGGATACACGGACAAATGGGAGGATTATTCCGCTCTCACCATCGACCGCCGTTCATACGTTGAAAATATCAGGAGAGCTAACGCCGACGGATTTCGAAAGAATGTTGCCAGGATCGGAAAACCGGTCGATCGAACAAAGTGGGGAATGACTCCGCAGACAGTCAACGCATATTACAACTCCAATATGAACGAAATAGTTTTTCCCGCAGCGATACTGCAACCGCCCTTTTTTGATCCGAATGCGGATGATGCAGTTAACTACGGCGGCATGGGTGCCGTAATCGGACACGAATTGACGCACGGATTCGACGATCAGGGAAGCAAATATGACGCAGAAGGAAATCTGAGGGATTGGTGGAGTCCGGAAACGCGCAAAAAGTTCGAAGAGAGGGTTGCGGTGCTGGAGCGTCAGTTCAACGGGTATATCGCCATCGACTCAATGCATGTAAACGGTGCATTAACGAGCGGAGAAAATATCGCCGATCTTGGAGGACTTTCCATTGCCTACACTGCTTTGCAAAGAGAATTGGATAGGAAACCGAATCTCCACAAAATTGACGGACTGACACCCGGACAAAGGTTTTTTCTTTCATGGGCTCAGGTCTGGAGAAGAAATTATCGTGACGAAGCGCTCCGTCTTCAGGTGCGTACCGATCCCCATTCCCCTGCGATGTTCAGAACAAACGGTCCGATATCCAACATGCCGGAGTTTTATCAGGCATTCGAATGTTCCGGCGGTGCACTGATTCGAAAACAATCCGAAATTGCAAAAATTTGGTGAACGGAAATATTCAGTGTGAAAAAAACCACCGTATTGGACGGTGGTTTTTTTATGCTGTTACCGCAATGACATTTATGCAGGCTTTCGCATCAATGCGTAACCGACAATCAGTGCCAATGTTTGAGAAAACGAAAGTCCCTCTTTCTCTGCGCTGTCCATATACGAAACACCTTCGGTAAGATCGGGATTCGGATTTACTTCGAGAACATACACCGAATTATCCTCGGCGAGCCGCAAATCAAGACGTGCATAATCCCTGCATCCCATTGTCTGGTAAGCAGCAATAGAAATTTCTTCGATGTTCCGAAGCTGTGTTTTGGTCAGTTTTGCAGGACAGACAGAATGGATCCG
>CAZQSI010000099.1:0-1427 GCA_964596155.1 uncultured Chitinophagaceae bacterium | reverse complement strand
GCCGGCTTCACGATCAGCGGATAATGTAATCCATGCTTCTTCCCGATTGTTGGTTCGGAGAGAATCAAAAACTTTGGTGTCGGAACTCCGTTCGCAAGAAGAATTTGTTTGGTCAAACCCTTTCGCAAACAAAGATTCAGCGTGAAACCGGACGATCCGGTATATGGTATCTTATAAAGATCATATAATCCGGCAACGGCAGATTCGAGAAACGGCGAATCGTGGAAAAATTCGACGAGATTGAATATCACATCGGGAGGATTTCGGCGAAACTTCGAAGAGAGTTTGTGAATATCCTCGTTGACATTATATATTTTAACGGAAAAACCTTCCTTTTTCAAAGCTGTGGCAATCGCCTTATATTCTTCCGCCACCGTTGCGATATTCTTGAAGTTATACTCCGGGGTGAAGTCGAGGGATGAGGGATCCACATCCTTCATCTTCTCATATTCGTCGTCGCCGACCTGATTGTAAAGAACAAGAACGGTGATTTTCCTGGGCGAAGTGTCTTTCATCTGTATATCCTCAATTAATCTGCATTGAAGTGTACCCAAAATCCGAAGGATTTGCAATATCACCGCCTCTCCGACCGTATCACCGTACAGCATCAATCCATCGGCGGGGTGAGGGATGAAAAGAATCATTCAATAGATCGTCCGGAAGGTTGCACTTGCACCAAAGATTGTATAGTTTTGGTGGTAATTTTTTTGACCAACATCCATTATGAGTATTTCACCACAACCGAATCTCTGGCAATGCGGACCGTATGCATTAAAGCATGCGATGATTACCCTCGGAATATTTGCTGACGAAGACGATATCACCCGAATCACGCGAAGCCGGGCCGACAACGGAACAGATGAAGTACAATTAAAGCGCGCAGCAAAAGCCTATCATTGCGATCTCGCGATGGTCCGGCGCCACAATCCGGAACGGGCAAAACAGGAATTGCTGAAATATTTGCGGAAGGGAATTCCGTCGCTCATCTGTGTTTATGAATGGAATCATTGGGTAACAGTGGTAAAAGCCGAGCAGGGGAAATTTATCATGCTCGACAGCCACGACAAAGCCGTCTTAAAGATTCTCACCTGGAGTCAGTTAAAAAATATCTGGGTGTACAATGAAGCGGACGATGAAGATCCGGAACACCATGAAACCATTTATGATTTCCATCCGGTGATTCCGCGGTTCAGAATTATCACAAAGGCGAAATTTTCCGTGGCCAGAGCAAAATTTCTTCGCCGGCCCGAAAATCGGCTGCTTGCGCGGCTGTGGGACGAATATGTCGAAGATCTTCTGAATTTATGCAGACCCAGAACCGTATTAAGCAGAAAAGTTTTTTCGTTGGGAGAGTTTTTGCGCCGTCATCAGGAAATGATTGTGGAGCAGGTCAATTTCTGGCACGGCGATGTTGAGCGGAGCGAAGT
>CAZQSI010000098.1:0-6838 GCA_964596155.1 uncultured Chitinophagaceae bacterium | reverse complement strand
CCGTACGGTTCCGCCCTGAACACGATGATTGAGGTTCGAATATCATTTAAGGATTCCACGAAAAAAACATTCGGCGGGGAAGTGTTGAATGTGACGACAAAGCAGACGTTTACATCTGCTGACCGGTATTCGTTTACAACAAAAGCGGCTCAGTTTAATCCGGAGCTTGCCCGTTCAGCACTGGATAAGATCAAAGTAGTACCGAACCCGTATGTTGCGGTGAATGATATCGAACCGACGGACAGACTGCCGGGAACGACACGGGGGAGCAGAAGAATTTACTTTGAACATCTCCCTCAACAATGCACGATTCGCATCTATACGCTCTCCGGCGAATTGGTGAAGGAATTGTTCCATCAGTCAGGACTTGATAATGGCAGGGAATATTGGGATCTGCTGAACCGGGATAATTTGGGAATTGCCTACGGCGTGTATATTGCGCATATCGAATCCCCCGGCATCGGGGAAAAAATATTAAAATTCGCGGTCATTAAATGAGACGACGCATCGACATCCGGTTTCTCCTGTTGTTCATGTTGCTTTGTGCAACAACGGCATTTTCGCAAACCGCCACCATCACCAAAACCGGAACAACAGCCGCATCGTTTCTTAAACTTGGCGTCGGTGCCCGGGCAGTCGGAATGGGGGCTGCATTTACTTCCGTGGCCGATGATATTTCCGCCATCTATTGGAATCCGGCAGGACTCGCGCGGATGAAAACCAATGAGGCAGTCTTTAATCACATCGATTGGATTGCGGACATTAAATATGATATGGCTGCTGCCGCGTTGACCATTGAAGGAATCGGCACACTCGGCATCAGTTTTACCGCAATGAATGTCGGGGAAATGGATGTTACCACGACTTCATTTCCCGAAGGGACCGGCGAAAAATTTACCGCGGGAGGAACGCTGATCAATCTCTCCTATGCGCGAAACCTCACCGATTTATTTTCCATCGGATTTAATGCAAAACTTATCCGTGAATCAATCTGGAATATGAGCGCACAGGCGTTCTCCATCGATATCGGAACGATGTACACCGCGCCCATATTTAACGGCATCACCATCGGTGCCAGCATTTCCAATTTCGGTCCGAAAATGAAACTGGAGGGACGTGACAATGTCTTTCTGGTGAAAACCGGTGCAAGCAATGACAACATCATCAACGGAACTTATGAGTTGGACAGTTATGATTTGCCGCTGCTCTTCAGAGTCGGCATCTCCACCAACGCAGTGCAGAGCGAGAACACGCGAGTCACATTAGCTGTGGATGCCGTCCATCCGAACGA
This sequence comes from uncultured Chitinophagaceae bacterium, assembly GCA_964596155.1. GTDB lineage: Bacteria > Bacteroidota > Ignavibacteria > UBA10030 > UBA8401 > UBA8401. Next base: position 5,547 of record CAZQSI010000098.1, on the reverse strand, counting down.
CAATACGGAATATCTCAACAGCGGAATCGAATACTCATGGGCGAATATTATTTCCGTGCGCGGCGGATGGAAGTCGGCGTTTGAGCGGGGGACTGAACAGGGACTCACATTCGGTGCCGGTGTTCAGTATGAAGTTTCATCCCAATTGAATTTTATCCTCGATTATGCATATCAGGATTTCGGCAGGCTGAAATCAGTCAATTATTTTTCGTTTGGACTTCGATTTTGACAGTTGATTTACCATGCCGCTTTTCTTGACTCGTCAGTATGCATTCCCTATATTCTAAACGCATGCTTTTATTGTAGAACCCAACAGTTATAGGCCGTAACTATGATCAAACGCAACTTTCTGTTCCACAGTGCAATCGCTCTCCTCGTCACAACTTCTCTTCTTCTCGCAGGCACCACAGGAAAAATCGCCGGAAAAGTAACCGACTCGAAAACGGGAGAAGGGATTCCGTCTGCAGTTGTTACCATTGTCGGCACGACGCTTGGTGCGGCGGCGGATTTTGACGGGAATTATGTGATTGTTAATGTTCCTCCCGGAACGTATTCCGTCTCCGTGAGCTACGTCGGGTATCAGCCTGTGCGCGTCAATAATGTCGGCGTGAACGTCGATTTTACGACAACGCTCAACATGCAGCTGAAGGAATCGGCGGTAGAGCTAAACGAATTTATTGTTGAAGGGGAACGCAATCCGCTCATCAGACAGGATCAGACGAATCCGGTGGTGGCGGTGACGGCGGAGAATATTCAGTCGCTGCCGGTCACCAGCATCGGCGAAATCATCGGTCTGCAATCGGGTGTTTCGGTTGCTGATGATGGCAACATTCACGTCCGGGGAGGCCGGTCCAACGAAATTTCATTTACACTGAACGGAATTTCGGTGAACAATCCGTACGACAATCTCAGTTCAATCGGAGTTGCGACCAACGCCGTGCAGGAAGTGACCGTCTCGACCGGAACATTCAGCGCAGAATACGGAAATGCTCTGAGCGGTGTAGTGAATTATGTGACGAAAGAGGGCGGATCCAGACATACCGGCAGCGTGCGTGTGCTGACCGGCGATTACTTCAGCCGCGACAAGGAAATTTTTCCGCACATCGAACATTTTCAACCGCTCAATACGTCGAGAGTCGAAGGAACATTCGGCGGTCCGACGTTTCTGGATGATCTGACTTTTTACACGTCCGGCGTGTATGACAGAAATCACGGCTATCTTTACGGCAATAGAATTTATAATCCCACAGATTTCTATGTTACGCGCGATGAGTTTACAAAACGGATTGCGCTGAGGGATTCTGCCGGCAACGTGATGCAGGATCCGAACAATGTCGGTTTTCCGCTTTATGTGAACGATCCTCGGCTGGGATCGAACAGTTCACCTTATTATTTTAATCCGCTTGCCCGGCCGTTAACATATCAGCCGCTAGGTTCCGTGCAGCGTCCCACATTCGACAATGTCGGACGGCCCACGGGGGACAGCGCGCTGATTCCGTTAAACACCAGCGAATCATTTAACATTCAGGGGAATATTGCTTACAGACTTTCCTCGACGATGCGGATTAAATATGAAATGGTATACGATCAGGCCGAAAGTCAAAGTTCATCCTATTACGGCTATCGGTTTAATCCGGACGGCCGTCCGACAAGTTACAGCAACGGAATGGTTCAGGCGCTTGATTGGACCCATACCATCGACAACTCGATGTTCTATACCGTGAAGTTATCCATGAGCAACACCGAGGATAAAACCTACGCGTATGAAAACATCAACGATCCGAGATATCTCCCGTCCTTTTATCAAACATCGCTTCCCATTGTCGGATTTTTAACCGGAGGCGTATCGCTGGGCAGAACTTTCCGAACGTCCGAATCAATGGGAGGGAAGTTCGACATTCAGGCACAGATGTTCGGATCCCATGAAATTAAAATGGGTGTTGAAGCCCGCTTGCACAATATCAATGTTGAATCATATACGCTGGAATTCTACGATGTTAACAATTCACTCCGGGTTGTCGATGATTTTCAGGATGTCTACAGCGACAGCGTAAAGTATGCCGCACGAATACCGGATGTCAATTCCGGCTATGTGAATTATAAAAAATCTCCGAAGCAGCTTTCAATGTATGCTCAGGATAAAATAGAATTGGAAAAATCGTTGATTCTGAATGTCGGTCTCCGTTATGAATATTTTGATCCTGCGTCGCAATACAATCCTGTATTGAGCGACGCACTGTCGGCGCGGGACACCACATTTTTGACCCGCGATCTCGTTAATGCTTCGGTGAAACATACGGTCAGTCCGAGAATCAGCATTGCGTATCCGATCACCGATCAGGGTGTCATCAGATTTTCCTACGGCCATTTCTATCAGTTGGGAAATTTGTCATCGCTTTATACCAACACAAACTTCCGCGTCGCCGGTTCGCAGCCGGTCTTTGGAAATGCCGATGTGAAACCGCAGCGCAGCGTGCAATACGAAATCGGATTGCAGCAGGGATTGACTCCCGATCTTCGCCTGGAAGTCGTGGGATTTTATAAAGATGTGAGGGATTATATTTTCCGCCAGATTGTCGTTACGGCGAAGGGAGATATCTCGTACGAAGTGCTGACAAATCTTGATTATGCAAACTCGCGCGGACTGACCTTCTCATTGTATCAGCGGAGAATGCCGGGAAGTATTTTCTCTTCGTCGATCGATTACACATTCTCCGTGGCGGAAGGGAACAGAACGGAACCGAGAGCGGATTTCTTCTTCAGTGAAAAATCAGGAAAAAGCGCGGAAACATTTCTCGTACCGCAATCGTTCGACCGAACGCATATTCTGAACACAACATTGAATTTCAGCGAACCGGATAATTATTCCACAAGTATCATTACCCGGATGCAGTCGGGCGCTCCCTATACGGCGAGCATACCGGCAAGTCTTGCAAACCAGCTTTCCAATTTTGTCCAGAACAGCTCGACCAAACCGTTTCAATGGTCGGTGGATTTAAAACTTGAAAAATTTATTTCCATGGGAGGACTTCGGTATTCTTTCTTCATTCAGGTAGATAATGTCTTCGACACTCGCAATGAAACCGATGTCTATTCAAACAGCGGCAAGGCGCTCTATAATGCGAATGAAGTTGCAAATCCGCGGGAATTTCAGGAAATCAGAAACCGCATCAACCGCGGCGATCAGGGATTGATTCCAATCTCAGCTGTCGAAGAATATTACGTCAATCCCGCGAATGTCAGCAGACCCCGTCTTGCCCGTTTCGGATTTTCCGTCCTCTTTTAATGTATGATAATGAACAAGGGAACATTTTGTATGAAGAAAAGTTTGCTATTTGCCATGATGATGCTCATTTCATTTTCCGCGGCACAGGAAAAGAAAATAGATTTCCGTACCGCCGACATTAAGTTGCTGACCCGGCAGCAGCAACTGGAGTATCAGCGGTGGCGGGAAGATCAGTTCAGAATAATGAAATCATCCGGCCTGCAGTCGGAAGTGAAAAGTCTGGTCATTCAGGGTAACAAAATTACCTCGATCATTTATAACACCGGCGCCATCAGCAATCCGGGCGTGCGCGGCAACGTTCTTGACCTTGTCTGGAACGGATTGGGATACGGATACGAATTCGGACCGCTGGTCGCCTCCCGTGTGCCAAAATCGACGAGCCCCACCGATTCCGTCAACATTGTCATTGATGGATTCGGCGGTTCGAGCAGAAGCACGGCGGACGGAGATTTTGCTCCCGATAATATCACAAAATGGGGATGGCTCCCGAAACCAGGCTATTCCGCACCCGGACAGAATGATATCGCAAGCTGGGGAGCACGAACTTCGGATCTGAGATTAAAACCAAGGTCGTGGCCGGACAGCTGGTACAATTCCATCCTTGGTGAATATATTTATCCTTCATTCCTCGGCGGGAACTCCACCGTGCCGGATGAGGAAGTGTATTATGTTGTTGATGACTCGACGGATGCCGAATTCGATTACTATCCGTTCGTCTCCGACCTCACCCGAAGAGGACTCGGATTAAATCTTGAAGTGAGAACATTCCAATTTGCAAATCCGCTGGCGGAAGACATTGTTTTTCTTGTTTACACTGCAGAAAACGATGCCAGGTCCAAAGCACTCCCCAAGGTATTCTTCGGAATGTTTGGTGATCCGCACGTGGGAGGACCAAGTAATTTTTCGGATGATGCTGCCTCATTCATTCCCGCACGGCCAATCGGAAAAGCTGCTTTTGATGATTTGCTGGTCATTGATGGAAAAGTGACCTCACAATTATCCCGAAATATTGTGTACACATGGGATCCGGACGGTAAAAGCGATATTGCAAATATTCCGACCGGATATTTTGGTTATAAATTTTTGGAAAGTCCGAACAACAGTATTGACGGAATCGACAACGACGACGATGGTATTATTGACGAGAATCCGTTTAACAGTCGAGGGACCTTCATCGACGGCATCAATGTTCCGCTGAATACCGGAATAAACGACACGGCAAAGTATATTGCCCTCTACGGACCGCTAAAAGCCCGCTGGAGCGGCGACGAGGATGGGGACTGGAATAAAGAAACCGATGATCTTGGTGTGGACGGAATTTTCGGAACCGGAGATTTCGGTGAAGGCAACGGTGTTCCGGATCAATTGATAGCCGGAGATGGCACCTGGCTTGGATCCGAACCGAATTTTGGATTCAGAGACGTGAATGAGTCGGACCAAATCGGGCTTCGGAGTTTTTGGTCGCTGACGTGGGGCGGAAACAATCGTCCTAAAAATGATAATTTAATGTATAACAGCATTGTCTCTGAATTTGACACGGCTGCGCTTGCCAATTTATACACAACGGATCCTTCAAATCTTGGAGATTACATCTTTCTATATGGTTCAGGTCCATTTGCGATGAATCCCGGCCATCGGGAACGTTTCTCGATCGCACTGTTAATGGGAAGTGACTTAAAAGATCTGCTGCTGAATTCCGAAACAGCTCAATTGGTGCTTCAGGCAAACTACCGGTTTGCGCAACCGCCGCCGAAACCGAAAGTCAGGGCAGTTGCGGGCGACGGAAGGGTGACGCTCTATTGGGACAACGCAGCGGAAAGTGTCATCGATCCTTTTTCTGCAAAAAAGGATTTTGAAGGATATAAAATCTACAGGAGTCAGGATTACACATTTAAAGATGTCTTTTCCATTACCGACGGAAACGGATATCCGTTCCTCGGGAAGGCATTGTACGACAATCAGGCACGAAAATCCGCTCAATGGCACCGTCCATGGACGACCGCCGAACAGGAAAAGTATGCCGGCGGTTTCATGCCGGTAGAATACCGAGGCCGATACATTAAATATTACATGGGTGAACCGAGCGATGTTTCCGGCTTGCGGCATGAATATGTTGACTCGACGGTGACGAACGGCATCACCTATTATTATGCGGTGGTCTCCTTTGACCATGGCGATGATAGTCTGCAACTTCCTCCTTCAGAAAGTCAATCCATCATTCAGCGTGATGCGGTGACGCAGGAGTTTAAGTTTGATGTGAA
>CAZQSI010000097.1:0-6945 GCA_964596155.1 uncultured Chitinophagaceae bacterium | reverse complement strand
CATGCCAAAGAAGAAGGAACAACATTCGACCGATCTACGGTGAAAGGACCAAAAACTGTCCTGATGATCAAAGGTGAAGGGGCAAGAGTCGGCAGCAAATGATAAACGTCAACTGGCGGCGCTGGAATAAACTGCTTCACAGGGATATCGGCTACATTATCTCCGCCCTAGTGATTGTGTACGGAGTCTCAGGATTGGCAGTCAATCATATGGCTGACTGGAATCCGAATTATACGTTTCGGAAGGAAATCGTCACAATCGAACCGATCGGGAGCCAGGATAAGGATTCGATTATTACCGCAGTGATGAATCAATTACGGCTGGAAGAACATCCGGAAAATTTTTTCAGGCCTGATCCGGAAACAGCGCAGTTGTTTTATGCCGGGAAGACATATTCCATCGACCTTCCGACCGGTTCCGTATTGATCGAAACCAATCCGAAGCGGATGGTGCTTTTTCAGATGAATCAGCTTCATCTGAATGCAGTGAAAGGTACGTGGACCTACATCGCCGATCTGTTTGCAATTGCGTTGATCTTTATGGGGGTCTCCGGATTGTTTATGCTGAGAGGAACGGCGGGACTGGCTGGAAGAGGGAAATGGCTTGTTGCCGCGGGAGCAATGATACCGATAGGATATTGGATTTTTTATCAATATTTTTCATAACCATTGTAAATCAATTGGCAATGGAACCAATCGAAGTTCAGGTCTTGTTATCACTGAAGCCGGTTGACCGGACCATACTCATTGCCAATGGTGCGAAACTGTAATTTTACCAACACTATTCATCAACATATAGAGAACCGATTATTTTTATGGAACATACCACACTGATGTGGATACTTTTTAATCTTTTTGTCCTGTTCATGCTTGCGCTTGATCTCGGGGTGTTCCATAAAACGTCTCACGAAGTGAAGATGAAAGAAGCGTTGACCTGGAGTGCCGTCTGGATTATCTGTGCGCTGATCTTTAACGCGTTAATTTATTATTACTGGGATTGGATGGAGCCGGGGAGCGCTTACTCCAACAAGGATGCTGCTCTGGCGTTTCTAACGGGATATCTCATTGAAAAATCGTTAAGTGTTGACAATGTGTTTGTCTTTTTAATGGTCTTCACGTACTTCCAGGTGCCCAACAAGTATCAGCATAAGGTGCTGTTCTGGGGAATTCTGGGAGCTCTGATTCTGCGTGCAATATTTATTTTTGCCGGAGTGTCCCTTATTAATAATTTCCACTGGATGATTTATGTTTTCGGTGCGCTGCTCATTTTCACTGGCGTTAACATGGCCATGCAGAAAGATAAAAAACTGGAACCGGAAAAAAATCCGGTCATTCGGTTGTTCAGAAAATGGTTTCCGGTGACGAATGAGTATCAGGGATCAAAATTTTTCTCCGTCATTAACGGCAGAAAAGTGGCAACGCCGTTATTTATTGTTCTGCTGGTTATCGAAACGACCGATGTGATCTTTGCCGTCGATTCCATTCCTGCAATCCTTGCCATCACCAGTAATCCTTTCCTTGTGTATACGTCCAACGTTTTTGCCATACTCGGGTTGCGCGCACTCTATTTTGCTCTTGCGGGGATTATGGGATTGTTCCATTATCTGCACTACGGACTTTCCATTATTCTGGTCTTTGTCGGGATTAAAATGATGATCGTCGATTTTTTCAAAATCCCCGTAGAAATATCTCTGATGGTAGTTCTTGGAATTTTGATTATTTCCGTGGTTTTATCGAAAATCTTCCCTCCGCCGGAGAAAACTTCTGCATAAAAAAAACCGCTCCCCGCACATAAAATCGGTCTTTCCCGCTTTATATTGATGCTCAGGAATGCAGATACGTTGACATTTGAACGAGTATTCCGTATAATTGTATGAATATCAATGAGTTACAAAGATTGTTTTCAGGGAAAAAATGACTAAATCCGCTAAATGGCTGATAGGAATCTTTGGATTTATTGCCGCATTTTTTATAGTCATTATCCTTTCAGTAGCAATTTTTTTTAGTGATGATGAGACCGAAGAATTTTCTTCGGGTTCGGCAGGAACGATTGCGGTTGTTGAATTGAAGGAACCGATTATGAGTTCCGAGCGGGTGGTGAGAGAAATTCAACGATTCAGAGAAAATCAATCCGTCCGTGCAATAGTATTACGAATTGAATCACCGGGCGGCGGTGTTTCGGCAAGCCAGGAAATCTACGAAGAAGTAAAAAAGACACGCGAATACGGAAAGCCGATTGTTGTTTCGATCGGTTCGGTTGCTGCAAGCGGAGGATATTACGCCGCTGTGGGAGCCAACAGGATCGTAGCAAATCCCGGTTCGATCACCGGCAGTATCGGCGTTATTTCTCAATTCATGCATGTGGATGATCTCCTCGGCAAAATCGGCGTCACATCCACAACCGTAAAAAGCGGAGCGCTGAAAGATGCGGGTTCGCCCTTCAGAAAACCGACTGCTGCGGACAAAAAATATTTTCAGGAGATGGTTGACGATATCCACGATCAATTCATCAGTACGGTCGCCGAGGAGCGCCGGCTGAAAAAATCGGTTGTTTCAGCCATTGCAGACGGGCGTGTGTTCACCGGAAAAAAAGCATACGAGTTGAAATTGATCGATACACTCGGTACATATCAGGATGCGATAAAAATCGCTGCTGAACTTGCCGAGATATACGGAAAACCGCGGGTCATCAAGGAGAGAAAACGAGAACGGCTGTCCGATCTGATTTTCGGAGAAGTACGAAGCGAACTCTCCCGCATTGCACATGAAGTATTTACACCGCCGATGATTGAGTATCGGTATTATCACCAACAATAAGGAGATCATCCCGTGACGAAAGCAGACATCGTTGATGTAATAGCATCCGGAACAGGTCTGACGAAAGTTGAAACCGAAGCAGTTGTGGACGGTTTCATTCAGACCGTGATCGCCTCCTTGCGTGACGGGAAGAATATCGAGATCCGCGGGTTCGGAAGTTTCAAAGTAAAAAAGCGCAAAGGAAGAATGGCGCGCAATCCCCGTACGGGTGAACAAGTGCCTGTACAGGATCATTATGTGCCGATCTTTAAAGTGTCGAAAGAACTGAAATCAGTTGTTAATGAAAATCTCATGAAGACGTTGGGGTAGTTTCTGTCCAAACAAGAATCCTTTACCGTAGTTTGTCCGTCGTGCGGAATCGTTAATCCATCAGTCGAGCGAATATGTTCTTCGTGCGGGAGCGAGCTCTCGGCGGAACCAATCGCTTCCGCCGCACCGGCGCCGCCGAAGCGGCAACAGAGTTTGCTCAATGTAGCAGAAGCTCCGCCCTGGCTTAAAACGCTGATGGGCGTTTTCATCATGTATGCTCTGGTTGTCGTCGTTATCGAGTGGCGGAATCTTCCATCCGGCTCCGTTCAGCGTCTGCAGCAGCCGGCTGTGCACGATCACTCCAATCCGCAAATTGAAACTCAGATTACGGAGATGGAGCGGCAGCTCGCACTTGATCCAAAAAACGCAACACTGAAGCTTCAATTTGCCAATCTTCTGCATGATGCGCGGATGTTTCCCCGGGCAATCGAAGCCTACAAATCGTATCTGCAATCGGTTCCCGACAACCATGATGCGCGTGTCGATATGGGAATCTGCTATTATGAAACCGGCGATGCCGCTCAGGCGGTGCGGGAAATCGAATCGGTCATCAAAGCGTCACCCCGGCATCAGATGGCGATGTTCAATCTCGGCGTGATACAATTAAGCCTGCAAAATATGAGCGAATCGAACAAATGGCTGAAACGGTGCATAGAAATTGATCCACAATCAACTGCCGGGCAGCGCGCCCGCCAGATTCTTGAACAACATCAGTAACGAAAGGAGCAGAATATGCCGAGCGGCAAGAAGCGCAAACGCCATAAAATGGCGACGCATAAGCGCAAAAAACGACTTCGCAAGATGCGTCACAAGAAGCGTGCACGATAACAATTAAGATCGGTGCCTGCGGGCACCGCGTCGTGCAGTAATCAGGGATAAGCGAATCTTGTTTCACGGACGGAACGATTGTCATTGCGAAAAGAAAACGTCGTGCAGAACCGATATCGTTCAATCCGTTGTTGCTTTTTCCTGAAAAATTTTTCACCTTGAATAAAGACATTTACCGTACTTATTCATTCGATTGACTGGAGTAGTTATGGCACACAACGAAGAAGGATCAACAAAAGGATTTCTCGTCGGATTCCTTGCCGGTGCCGTCATCGGCGGCATTGTCGCATTGCTGTATGCACCCATGCCGGGAAAAGAACTGAGGGCGGATATCAAAACCAGAGCAGGCGATGCATTTGACGATACCGAAGAATACGTCCGCGCCGCAAAAAACAAAGCGGTGGAGATCATCAACGAAGGGAAGCGCAAATCGGAAGGTTTGATCACGGAAGCGAAGAAGCGGTCGGAATCGCTGCTGGGTGATGCAGAAAAAATCCTGACGGAGGCGCGCAGCAAAGGATCGGCCTCCGACAAATCCAAAAAATAATTGAGGGAGCTCTCCGTGGAACAATATCTCATGATCGCTCAGATCGTTATTCTGTTGCTCCTCTCCGCCGTTTCGATTTATGCCATTATTGTACTGATGAGGCTGAGGGATCTTCTGGAGACGATGGATACCAATATCAAACAGGTAGCACTGAAAGCGCTGCCGACGTTTGAAAATCTGGAAGTCATCACCGGCAAGATCAGAACGATTGTCGAGAATTTCGACGAACAGGTGGTAATGCTGAAGAGTTCGGTCGACACGCTGAAAGGTGTTGCCGAAAATGTTGCTGCGTTCGAGCGCCGCATACAGGATGCGATCGAATCGCCGATCATGGAAGTGCTGAATTCCATCGGCGGAGTGATCCGCGGGTTTACCTCCATCTTCACCCGTACCGTCAAAGGAAAATCGTCCCGGTACGACGAAGACTGAACACATATTTTCATACTACGGCATCTGCATCATTTCATCGTCTGCTTGCGATGACTCCTCTTTCATCTCCTGCATGCGAGCAAAGGAGTTTTCTGTGGCACACAATAATCACGCGAAGGAATACACTTCTCCCCAAATCAGGACCATCGCCCTCATTGGGCACGGCGGCTCCGGGAAAACAACTTTTTCCGAAGCCGCGTTGTTCTCCACCGGCGTCACCAATCGTCAGGGGAGAGTCGAAGACGGCAATACACTCTCCGATTATCACCCTGACGAAATTGAACGAAAGATTTCCATCAACACTTCACTCCTCACCACCGATGTAAATTCCATTAAACTGAATATTCTCGACACTCCCGGTTACACCGATTTTACCGGCGAAGTGAAGGCGGCGCTGCGCGTCTGCGATTCCGCCGTGACGTTTGTCCGTGGCTTTGAGGGTGTGGAAGTTGGTACGGAATTTGTCTGGGAATATGTGAAAGAATATTCGCTGCCGTCTCTTTTTGTGGTGAACCGAATGGACGGCGACAACACGGATTTCGACCGTGTTCTGTCCGAATTAAAAGAACGGTGCAGCGGCGATGCGACCGTCATTGCATACCCGGTCAGAACCGGTGCGGGGGCTGATGCCGTCATCGACGTGGTGAAAATGAAACTGCTGCGCTTCCAGCCGAATGCCAACGGGGCATACACAATAGAAGAGATACCCGCCGACCACAAAGAAAAAGCTGAGCAATTACACGAGGAATTAATTGAAAAAATCGCTGAGTCCGATGAAGCGATGATGGACAAATTCTTTGCCAACGGGACATTGAGCGATGAAGAGATCAGAAAAGGTCTGCATCAGGCGTTGATCGACCGGAAGATTTACCCAACGTTTGCCGCATCGTCGGCAACCAATGTCGGGGTACTCAACGTGCTTGAGTTTGTAGCACATTTCTGCCCCACACCAACCGAAATTCAGACGGTGAAGGCAACCGACATCAACACCAAAAAAGAGATCGATGTAACGATTGATGACAAGAGTCCGGCAACGATGTTTGTCTTCAAAACCGTCTCCGAACATCATGTCGGCGAGTTATCATTTTTCAAAGTGTATTCCGGTGCGATTGTTCCGGGCATGGATCTGGTAAATGAATCGAACGGAAAACCGGAACGGCTGGGACAAGTATTCGTCATGAACGGCCGCGAGCGGAAAGAGATCGTCAAACTTCATGCAGGCGATTTGGGGGCGGTGGTGAAATTACGGGATACGCATACGAATAATACGCTCTGCACGAGATCGTTTCCCGTCATTTACAATCCCATCATCTTTCCCGATCCTGTCATCACGGAAGCGATTATTCCAAAAACAAAGGGTGAGGAGGACAAGATTGGAAGCGGACTGCACACACTGCATGAAGAAGATCCGACGTTCGTTTACAAGGTCGATCCAGAAATCAAACAGACCGTTGTGTCCGGACAGGGAGAACTCCATCTTGCAATCATCGTTCGGAGATTGAAAGAAAAATATGGTGTTGAGGTTGAACTGATAGAACCGCGCATACCGTTTAAAGAGACGATCAAAGGATCCATCGCCGATGCCGAGTTTAAACATAAAAAACAGTCGGGTGGACGGGGACAGTACGGCCATGTTCATTTAAAGATTGAACCGAAAAAGCGCGGTGAAGGTTTTGAGTTTGAAGATGCGGTCGTCGGTGGAGTTGTGCCCGGCCGGTTCATTCCCGCCGTTGAAAAGGGAGTGAATGATGCAATGGAGCACGGGGTCATCGCCGGATATCATGTCATCGACGTCAAAGTGACCCTGTTTGACGGTTCGTACCATGATGTCGATTCGGATGAAATGTCATTCAGAATCGCCGGATCACAGGCCTTTAAAAAAGGATTCAAAGAAGCGAAACCGATTCTCCTCGAACCGATCTACGAAGTGGAGGTGATTGTCCCGGATGATCATATGGGCGATGTCATGGGAGATCTTTCCAGCCGCAGAGGAAAGATTATCGGTATGGATTCGGA
>CAZQSI010000096.1:4433-6950 GCA_964596155.1 uncultured Chitinophagaceae bacterium | reverse complement strand
ACGTGTCTTCCAAGAACGCCGGTTGCGCCGGCTATCGCAATCTTCATATGCGGAGGCGAATCTATTTTTTTAATTGTTTCAGCATTTCCACGGCATTACCGTTTCCCGGATCGAGCTGCAAGCTTTTTTCATAATTGAGGATGGCGCCGGCTTTATCCCCTTTGTTCATCAACGCCTCTCCCAGACTGTCATAAGCATTCGCCGATGCTGGATGGGCGAGAACATTCATTGTGAAGACCGCCGCTGCCTCATCAAATTTGTTTTGATAAAGCAATTCGTATCCTTTGTCATTCAGCATGCTCTCGATGATCTCCTTTTTTTTCGGCCGGCGTTTGTACTCTGCCGCGGCGTGATCCAGACCTTTCGTCAATATTGTTTCAATAATTTCGTTCGAATACCGACGGTTTGTTTCGTTGTCGGCAACGGGGATGACCGGCTGATAGTTCGGTTCGAAAATAATTTTTGCCGCTTCAAAAGTAAGATTGTTGAAATCGCGGTTCGATTTGTTGGACAACATGATGAGCGTCGTGTGTTCGTCGATGAATCTCAAAAAGTCCGCATAAAAAATATTGTTCGATCCGTTATGCCAGACGCGGCGCGTATTTCTCCCGGTGATTGAGACATCCCAGCCGTATGCGTAATATGCGCGGCCCTGTTCTTCTTCCCTGATGACGGGATGATATAAAGCGTGTTTTGCTTTTTTGGATAAAATGGTTTCGCCCTGTAGCGCGGTATGCCATTTATGGAGATCTTCGGTTGTCGACAGTATTCCTCCGTTGCCTTTTAAGTGCAGAAACGGTTCTTTGCCGTTCCACTGTTTGTCGGTCGGAGTTCCCCAGACGAGATTATTCCTGCCGTATCCGACGGCGATCAGATCCGGTGTGAATTTCGGCCGGCTGTATCCTGTCATCTCCATTCCGGCAGGTTTCCAAAGTCTATTATAGAGATACGTTTCGTACGATTGTCCGGAAACTTTTTCAACGATCAGCGCAAGCAGACTGTATCCGATGTTTGAATAGGAAAAACGGCTGCCGGGTGTAAATTGCAGCGGAGTGCTCATCACCGAGTCGATGAACCGCTGCTCATCAATCGGTTCATAATCTCCCCCGATATTGCTCGGCAATCCGGATTGGTGCCGCAACACATCGTGAATGGTGATGACAGACTTGTCTTGAGGAACGTTGCGGAAATACCGGGTGATGGTATCGGTGACGGAAAGCTTTCCTTCCATTTCCAATGAAAGAATCGCGGCCGCCGTAAACTGCTTTGTCAGCGAACCGATGTCGAAGATTGTCTCCGGAGTGTTTTTCTGATTTTTCTCAATGTTTCTGAATCCATATCCTTTTGAAAGAACAACCGATCCGTCTATTTCGATCAGGACGGAGCCGGAAAAACCGGCGCTCTCAAGTTCGGAAAGGTAGGTGTTGATCGTTCCGGTGATGTCGGAGTGATTCTTTTGGGTCTGTGCTGTTGTAAAGTAAATCAGCAGGAAGAGAAAAGTGATGATACTTTTTTTCATAAAAAATCGTCAATTTATTGTTTTCCGGACAGTCGTACTGTGCTGCATAATTGGTTTCAGTGCATTTCATTGCCTTCGGGTGCACATTCCGTTGTTTCGCCCACGCCTCGATGAGGCGGAAAGTGTGTCGTATCTTTACTCTCCGCTTCTTCGATACTTCACTTTCCTGGAGAGGGCGATCCCCCCGAATCCGGCAATGACGGCGATATAAAATCCGAAATCATACCACCATCCTGTGTTGAACGTTTCGTAAATCCTCACCTCATCCTTAAACAATCCGACAATCAGGGTGAGCGGAGCGATCCATCCGTGCCAGATTCCCGAAAAGAATCCCGCGGGCTCCTGAGAGGAATATGTATTTCCTCCGGGAAAACAGCCGCTGAATGTTATCAAAAGGAACATTACGGTTAATAAAACGATATATGGCATCTTCATATGTACCTCACGATGTTCTTAAAAGAATTGTTCCATCCGGCGGGTAATATACCCAATGGGAAGAAGAATCGCCAGACGGCACATTCACAGATATCGCGTGCGGCATTACGTAGGATTCTAAACAGCTCACAACAGCGTAGAAATAATTTGCATCGGTGTCATTTTACAATGCAGATTTTTTAATAAACCTTCTTGACTTAACAACGATCGTAACGTATGTTCATTTTGATGCAAAAAGATCCGATGTTTCCATTGAGGGAATAGTGCTATTCGGAAAAAAATGATGAAAATCGAAAAGCGGACAACCTAAAAATGAAGAATGGTAAGAAATTCCACGTTTCCTATGCTGATGCACAGGCAGCTATTCCGACGGCATTGGCAAAAAGATTTGCCGAAGTGTTTCATCACGGCACATTGACGATTGAATTGTACGAACCGAGGGGGAAGGATATGCAGAGTCCGCATTCAAGGGATGAGGGATACATCGTTGTAAAGGGGACAGGTGAATTTATCAACGGGAACGATCGTGTCTCATTTGCACCGGGTGATTTTCTTTTCGCCGC
>CAZQSI010000096.1:0-4333 GCA_964596155.1 uncultured Chitinophagaceae bacterium | reverse complement strand
GATGAAAGCTGAGCGCTGAATTCTTGATCTATTTAGACTAGTGAAAATCAATAAATTTTCCATTTTCCATTTTCCATTATCCATTATCAATTATCACTTTTTTATGAAGCTCTTATTTTTTCTCACGCTCCCTTTATACGTTCTTTCAGCTCAGTCAATCGATCTCTCCGTTGATTTTGTGAAATACGAGTACAAGATCCCGATGCGGGACGGAAAGAAACTCCACACGGCGGTCTATGTGCCGAAAGAGACGACGGCAACATTTCCGATCATTCTTAAACGGACCCCGTACCGCTCGGCGCCGTACGGCGCGGAATACGTCAAAGCGGATCAAAACCAATATTGGATGGCGCAGGAAAAGTACATCATCGCGTATCAGGATGTGCGGGGTAGATTTTTGTCCGAAGGGGAGTTCGAGGATGTTCGACCGATCGTGACGGAGAAAAAATCGAAGAATGATATCGACGAAAGCACCGATGCGTATGACACGATAGAATGGCTTATCCATAACGTTCCAAAGAACAACGGAAATGTCGGACTGATCGGCATTTCGTATCCCGGCTTTTATGCCGCGAACGGATTGATCGGTGCTCATCCGGCGCTGAAAGCAGTCTCGCCGCAGGCGCCGGTATCGGACTGGTATATCGGCGACGACTTCCATCACAACGGTGCATTCATGCTGATGGATGCGTTCGACTTCTTTACATCATTCGGAAAACCTCGTCCGCACCTTATCACCGAATGGCCGTACGGATTTACCATTCCCGTGAACGATGCGTACCGCTTCCTGCTTGAAGCCGGTCCGCTCGCAACAATCAAAAAAACATATTACGGCGACACATCAAAATTCTGGAACGACGCATTCGCGCATCCCGATTATGACGAGTTCTGGAAAGCGCGGAGTCTTCCTCTGCAGATGAAGAATATCACGACGCCGTCGCTGGTGGTGGGCGGATGGTTCGATGCGGAGGATCTCTACGGATCGCTGAAATTGTATGAGATGATTGAAAAATTTAATCCGAAGAATAACACCTCATTCATGATCGGTCCCTGGTTTCACGGCGGCTGGGTCCGTTCGGACGGAAGCCGCCTCGGCGATGTCAGCTTCGGTCAGAAGAACTCGGAATATTACGACAAACATATCCGGGATTTCTTCGGTTACTATTTAAAAGGAACAGGAGAAGTGCGTCTGCCGGAGGTCTCCGCGTTCGAGACCGGCAGCAATGTCTGGAGGTCGTACGATGCATGGCCGCCGAAAAACGCGGTGAAGAAAAAGATCTATCTTGCGGCGGACGAGCGGCTCTCGTTCGAACAACCGCGCGGGAAGAACATGGTTGACGAGTACGTCAGCGATCCGAACCGTCCCGTGCCGTACATCGCGGAGATCAGCAACAAGCGCGGCAGGGAATATATGACGGACGATCAGCGGTTTGCATGGCAGAGACCCGACGTGCTTTCGTACGAAATGGCGTTGGAAGAGGATTTGACGATCGCCGGTCCAGTTGTCGCGAATATTTTTCTTTCCACCACCGGCAGCGATGCGGATGTGGTGGTGAAGATTATCGACGTCTATCCCGACACGGCAGCGATTGGTCTTGACGGTGTGAGAATGGACGGATACCAGGCGCTCGTCCGCGGTGAAGTGATGCGTGCGCGGTACCGGGAAAGCTTCTCGCAGCCCAAAGCGTTGACTCCCAACAAACCCGAGCTCGTGAGATTCACGATTCCGGATATCAATCATACGTTTAAAAAGGGACACCGGCTGATGGTGCAGATACAGAGCAGTTGGTTTCCGCTGGTGGACAGGAATCCTCAGAAATTTGTGAATATTTATACCGCTTCGGAAGGTGATTTTCAGAAAGCAGTGCATAGAATCCACCGTTCAGGCGAAAAATCGTCGTTTTTGGAGGTCGGTGTGGTGTCACATTGAATTTGGAAATGAAGGAGTTAAAATTTTTTCATTCGCTTTTTGGACGAAAATTCGTATATTTGTAATCCCGAAAGTAAGTATGTTAAACGCAAGGAGAGTGTTCCATGGCAAAACAACAGTCGTTTGAGGAAAAAGCCAAAAAGGCGGCGAAAGCCACCGGTGCGGAAAAAACGATAAAATTCGTTGCGGCAGTGAAGACCGATAAAGGATCGTACCGCTTCAACCAAAAATTATTAAAAGTAAAAGATGAAAAGTCTGAAGAAGCGATCATTGAAGCAGAATATAAAAAAATGCAGGCGGCTGCGCATTAATTCAGACAGAATAGTTTAAAAAGGAATAGAACAATGTCAAAACGATGTGAAATATCTGAAGTTGGTCCGATGACCGGACACAATGTCTCCCATGCGAACAACAGAACGCCGCGGCGTTTCCTTCCCAATCTTCAGAACAAGCGGATTTGGGTACAGGAATTAAAGCGGTATGTGAATGTCCGTCTTACCAGCAAAGCACTGAAGACAGTGACAAAAAACGGCACTGCCGAAATCGCAAAACTGGTGCGGGCCGGAAAAATTTAATTACTGCGCATGAACCAAAGAACGAACATACTGGTTTCAGTTCTTGTTCTTCTTATCTACGGCACCCTGACATTTGTCGCGGTGCCGTTTCATCATCACGACCATCCTCTCTTCATGACCGGAAGCGGAATTCATTCGCTGACCCAGCATGAAGACGCACTTAACTGTCACCACCACATTGCCGACATCCACGATGACTGCACGGTCTGTTCCATTTCTTCCCGTGCTTCACTGGTAAAAGTTGTCGGAGTGCTTCCGCGGATTGAAACAGATCGCGTTCAACACCCTCTGTTTCTTCACATTGCCGCCGTCGAAGCCGTTCACTCCGCACACGCTCATCGCGGTCCGCCCGTTCTCGTCTCGTAAGCACTCATTCAATTATTGATATTCGTTCATGACCGGCATGTGCCGATCATTAATTGTATTACGTACGGTTCAGGAGGTATGTCCAATGCGTTTATTAAATTATGTTCTTCTTCCTGTATTTATTGCAGGATCATTGCAGGCAGGCACATTCACAGAAGCTGATTCTTTGTCCGGAGACGGTACGCCGCTTGCCGCAGCGACGTCCTCGGTGGTGCGGTCTGCGCCGACCATCAATCCCGATATCAGCGCAATCGGCGATTTCCGCGCCTATGCGTCAAGCGAAGGTCCGCGGAATATCGAAACATATTTCCACGCGCTGGAAGTCCAGCTGTCGTCGGTCGTTGATCCCTATGCATCCGCGAAATTTATCTTTTCGTTCGGAAAGGATTCGTTGGGAGGCGATTACGGCGCGGGACTCGAAATCGCAACCATCACATCGCTGTCGCTGCCATATTCGCTGCAGGCAACGCTCGGCAGATTTAAACCGCATGTCGCCAAAGTGAACACGCTGCATCCTCACGCCTTCAGTTTCATTGAGTTTCCGGCAATGATACGAAATTATTTCGGCGACGAAGGATTGTTTATGGAAGGAATTTCCGCGAGCGTCCTCGTCCCAAATCCCTGGGATGTTTATCAGGAATTTACGCTGGAAGCCGGACGACCCTCCTCCTCTCCGTTGCTCGAATATGGAACGGATAACCGTCTGATGTATGCGGCACATCTCGACAATTTCTTCGAGCTGTCCGATAATTCCACGCTGGGAGTGGGATTGTCCGGATTCACCGGCATGAATGCGTTTGACCGATCGTCGGTTGTGGGAGGATTCGATCTTACCTACAAATGGAAACCTGTTCAATTCAATACGTATCGTTCTTTTACCTGGCAAACGGAAGGAATGATTGTCCGGACGGATACTGCTGCGGGAAACGGCATTGAATCATTCGGCGCCTACACGCTGTTTGAATATCAGCTTTCCCGGCGGACATTCATCGGTACGCGGCTGGACTATTCGGCACAGCCCTATTCACCGGAGTCGGATGAACGGTCGGCGGCACTGCTGCTGAGATTCCAGCCCTCCGAATATCAAATTCTTGCACTGGAAGTTCAAAACGTCAACAGGCACGATGCGCCGGATTTTTACCGGGTGCAGTTCAGAGTGATTTTCGGAATCGGTAAACATGCAGCACATGCGTACTAATCATTGTTGATGATGAACGGAGTGAGAAAAATGAAAATACCATCGATCCTCATTATCATATGCTGGTGCATTCCTCAGTTTGTTTCGGCGCAGCTGAAAATTGTGACGACAATTCCCGATTTGAAAAGCATTGCAGAGGAAATCGGCAGGGAGAGAGTGGAAGTATTTTCCATCGCCACCGGATATCAGAATCCCCACTTTGTCGATCCGAAACCGAGTTACATTTTGAAATTATCAAGAGCGGATATTTTCATCACCGTCGGG
>CAZQSI010000095.1:3545-7360 GCA_964596155.1 uncultured Chitinophagaceae bacterium | reverse complement strand
TTCCACGGCATCTGGTAGAAATGACCGTTCGGATCACGTACGGACTCAATAAGATCTTCGGGAGTTCTGCTGTTTAAGGCAGAATCAAAATCTGCAAAGCGGTCAAGATCGATCAAACCACCCAATCGCGTAAACTCTGCAAGCGCCCCGGGCCAAATATTGGAACAGATATCCGGCGTGGTGCGGCCCGCAATAGCCGCAAGTAAAACCTCTTCTGTCGATTGACTGACCGGAATCGGCTGCATCTTTACCTGGATATTCGGGTGGAGTAAATTCCAAGCTGCTACGATTGAATCTGCAAGCTGAACTTCCTGTGGATTCGGAGCGGGCCAATAAGTGAGTGTGACAATATTATCCTGAGAAGCCGATTCCTCGGATTTTTTTTCCGAACAACCGGCAATGGTGATCGACATGATGGCAAGAACCATCATCGCTGAATGGGCAGAAGAGTATTGTGTCATCAGAAAATAATTGCAAGGGAAATAACATTGGAAGCTTTTAACCGGCCGTAATCTGAATATGCATAATCAAGCTGCGCAGAAATTCCGCCTCCGAACAGGGAGCTGTTCATCCCGGCACCGAATGATAATCCCCCTTCACTGTCCGCCAGCCCAAGCGCCCTGTACCCTCCGCGGATAGCAAATGCTCTGAAAAATTCATATTCAAATCCTGCATTAATACTTTCATAATTATCACTGGGATGGAGGGCATCAATGGCAATGGTCATTGTCTGCGATTCAGAAGAAAAGAGATCAGTCGCAATTCCAAATTGAAAGTTCAGCGGCAGCGACCAGCTGTCAGTTTCAATATTTACGGGGATTCGATCGTTACTTCCCATTTTCTGTTGGTCAACACGGTTGAACAGCCGTGCATCCCGTCCGGTCATTTGCATATCGGAACCAAAGTTTGAGATGATCGCTCCGATTTTCATGTTATTAAAGAATTGCGTCGTATACAAGATGCCGATATCCATCGCAAATGCGCTAGAATTCATATGCCAGATGCTTTCACGGATATATTTACCGGTGAATCCGATTGAAAACTTGTCCGAAAGACTTCTCGCATAATGGAATCCTATCGCGATGCTCGATGCACTGAAGAGTTCTCCTGTTCCTTCCGGTTTTTCTATGGTCCGGACAGCCATATCACCCATGGTTAATGCCGTAAAACTCAAACCCACAGTACCGAACGTCCCGACCGGAACGGCAACAGCGGTATAGTCAAATCCAATATCGGCGATCCAATTCATATGTGTAAAGAGCACTTCTGTCTGTTGCAGCCGGGCCGATCCGGCAGGATTCCAGTAAAGACTTGATGCATCGTCTGCAACAGCAGAGAAAGCTGAACCAAAAGCGATTGCGCGTGCACTGACGGGAATTTCCAGAAATGTGGCCGCCGTGGTACCCGATTTTGATACATTCCTGTTCACCGCTTGTGAAATAAGAATGTCGGTCATGCACAACACGATGATCAAGAACATGAGTGATCGCTTCATGACATACCTTTTTTTATTTGACGACCGCAAATTTGCCGATCTTTTCTCCGATACCGGGAGCATCGACGTGAAAAATATAGATACCGTAGCTGATGTCCATTCCGTCTTTGGAAACAAGATCCCACGGTTCCTGTCCGTTGTCAATCTCTGCATCATGACGCAGGGTTGCAACGAGATTTCCGCTGACCGTGTAGATCCTGATCGTGCACACGGCGGGAAGATTGATGAACTGAATCCGGCGTTCTCCGCGGCCGGTCCGGAAAAGGTTCAGCGGTTCCCACGAGGCGGCTCCGACGTACGGATTTGGAACGACGGCGATCTTATCAAGATCGGATTTTGCTCTGTTCAAATCTATGTTGGAGGCTTTCATCTTAAACTGAAACGACTCACCGGTTCGGAACGGTTTTTTTGTCTTGAAGGAAAAAATATCTCCGGCAGCCGGCAGGCGTAACGGTCCGGCAAGCGTATCGATAAACATTTCAATTTTCCACGCTGCACGGTAATTTCCGGCGACGGCCGGTTTTCCAAGACTGTCTCCTGAAATAATAATGATTTTATTGCCGGGCGACATCGTTGAATCGTTATTCGCATCCAGAAGTATAAATTGTGCTTTTTTATTTTCCGTTACATTCCAAACGGTGAATTTTGTCGGAATTTGCGGATCGAAAAATCCTGTCTGCGTGGACGAATCGACAATCTGATTGAAAAACCGAAGTTCGAAATCGGCGGGATAATTTACTGAAACAGCAGCATAGGCAGGGTCGGACGAGAGTGTACTAACCTTCACGATGACATTGGAATTTCCAATGTTCCACCCGGAATCCAATAGTGCAATCACCCCGTCATTTCTGAAGTATCCCAAAAAACCATCAACAACGGATGACTCTTCGGGATAACTGACGATGGGAGTGTTCTGTTCAAGATCCGCACCGATCGTTTCATTCCGTATGGAGAAGGTCGGCTGCGGATTATTCTGAAATGCCGAATTGTTCTTAAATGTAACCCGGTATATGTGGCCGGATTTAACTGAATCGGGATTGAGAACTTCAATTCCGAATGTGCCGGTACCAGGTCCTGCATGCAAAATTCCTCCGTCGATGCCCGGCGCAACATATCCGGCCGATGGAGCGCGGGGAGTAACAATGGCGGTGTTAATATCAGGTTTTGAATTTCCATTAAGATCCGTCTGGATGATGGAAGTACACTCCGAAGGGGGAATACCGTCATCTTTGCCGTCGGCTGTCCGCACATAAAATCCCCGATCATACGAGACAACGGCATAATAATAGGTCTGTCCGTTTTGTACATTATTGTCAACATACGTATGCCGTAAACCGGAATCGGTTCCCAAGTCGAATTTTATACCGTTGATATCAAGCGGATGAAGTCCTTTAATGCTGTCGATCAGATCAAATTGTGCGATTGGTTTTCTGTACGTTGCTTTACCGTATGCATCCGTGATGATCAGATTTTCCAGAAAACTTGATTCGGTACTGCGATAAATTCTGTATCCCTGAAAATCATATTCTTGCAGGAAAGGATCGTACGAACGTTCGGCTTTGCTGTCCCAGTACAGCGTAACTTTTTTATCGCCCGGAACTGCGACCAGGAGCGGCTTGTCGGGTGGTTTTGCAAAACGGTAGTTCGCATTATAGATTTGTTGAACGGTTTTTTTCCTGCGGATCAGATCATTTCTGTCATCGCCGAAGAGCAGCGCCATTGAGAACCGCTCCGTCTGTAATTTCCGAAGCGGAAATAAATTTCCCGGAAATCCTTTTTGAGCGTTCGGACGGGCGCCTGCGGAAAAATACATTCCGAGATTTACGTCATTCAACTGCTGAACTCCCAAAGTATCTGTCGGTGTGGTCAGCACATTCCAGTTTTGTTCATCGTTATGAAGTTCATAAAAATGCACGGGGAAAATGCTGAAACCCGTCAATCCGATTTGATCGGATTCATCCTTATCCAATGCTCCAAAATTCGGTTCTCCCTGGTCTGGTGTACCGTTTCCCTGGCTGCCGTCCGCATCCGGTCCGGGATAATTCGGATCGAGCGGGGCGAGTCCGTCTGATCCGACATCATCATTCAACGGTTCGCCTTCATCCCATTGATCGTTTGCGTTCAGATCAGTATACCCTCTCCAGTTCGCGTTTTCATCGCCGGTCCACCAATATCCCTGTGAGACTGCCGGTATATCCTGAAGAGAAGCATAATTATAGAATTTCAAAAATTTTGAAACGTTCACCCTGGCATTTAACTCGGAGATGATATTGGACGCTCCAACAATCTTTGTTCCTGCATCATTTTCTCTGCTTTCATC
>CAZQSI010000095.1:0-3445 GCA_964596155.1 uncultured Chitinophagaceae bacterium | reverse complement strand
CCGCGGACTGCGACCTGCAAACCGAGTCCGCCTCGTGATGAATCGGCCGGGTCGGGAAAATACTGATATTGTTTGTCTGCTGCGTCATCCATCCGATAATACGTTTCGAGATCGGCATTCAGAATTCCTCTGCCGAAAAATCCGTTCCAGAGTCCGCTCCACTCGGACGAACGGTCCGGCCACCGTGGCGGCCAGGTCGAGGACTTGTTGCTCATCGCCGGCTCGTCCTGAGTGGCGTTGGCATATCCCGGGAGCGGTTCCCACCCCCACGGTATTTTTGATACGGGATCCTTGCGGATAAACTCACGGTAATTCGTTTCCAGCGGATGGATGATGGTGTTATTCTTATCGCGCGTCTCTGCCTGAACAATGACGGCAACACCGTCAAGATATTCATGTCCCGTCCCCTTCGGCCACTCACCGGAGGGATGACTGCCGTGATACGCAATCTCACCATGGTTAAAGAAGAGCGTGCGAATAAGATTGCCGTCGAGAATTCCCTTTTTTGTGTAGACGATGTTTCCTTTGTTGGGATCGATAAAATATTGCTGGGCATATATCGTTTGAAATCCCAGCGTCAGACAGAACAAAAGAAGTAATCGAGATCGCGTCATTATCATCATATTCGTCATGGTGATTAAAGAATGAGTTCAACTCCGACAACAATTTGACGGGGGGCTGAGTAAAAATCAGGACGGGTATAATATTCCCCGATCGAATTGATTCCCCGCGGCCGACCGGAGAATCCGGATTGCACGCTGTAATTAGCACGGCCGGTGTCGGTAAACACATTCAATTCGTTCTCGGTGTCGAACAGATTGTAGATTTTGGCAAAAAGACTGATCGAGTATTCTTCAAACGAGAGATATTTTGTTGCATACATGTCGATGGATTGGACCAGCGGACGGGATTCACTATTGATCAATCCGGTCCGTTGATTCTGCATCGCCGGAGTATACGGCAATCCGCTGCCAAGTCTGCCGATCGCTGTGATGATAACATCATTCGGCGTTCCGAACGTGAGAGAAACATTCAGAGAATGTCTTCGGTCCCAATCAAGCGGCGCAAGTTGCCGCTGACTTTCCACCGGCGGATCGGATTGGTTATCGATGAAGACCGCGTTCGGATCAGAGGCATTTCCCTTAGCGATTTGGAATGTATAGTCAAGTGTCGCCCCGAATCCATCGTGCAGTCTCTTTTCGGCGGAAAAAATAATCCCGCGGGTGTTTCCGTAATCTTGATTGACGTACTGCGAATATTTATTCCCGTTCCCGATATCAAAGATCTGTGTGCCAAGAAGATTTCGAACATCCTTATAATAGACAGTCAGGTCAACACCGATGAACTCAGCCAGCTGCTGTTGAAGTCCAAGTTCATAAGACACCGTCCGTTCCGATTTGAGACCGGGATTCCCTACCTGAAATGATTCTGTTGCATTTATATTATAAGAAGGATTCAAATACATTAAATCGAATTGCGGAATCTGAAAAAAATGTCCGTACGAAAGGTGCAGCACTCCCCGATCGGTGATGGGAAATGCAAGACCAAAGCGGGGACTCACCTGGTATTCCGGATCGGCCGCCTTCTGACCTGCCGTTCGATTCAGTTTGAGTTGTTCCGTGAGAACGTTTGCCTTTGAATTAAAATAATCGAAGCGAAATCCGATATTCATGATAAAACTTTCGTATTCCATTTTATCCTGAAGGTAGAATGCCCCCTGCTGCGGATAAAGAATAACGTTGGCAAAGTTGGAACTTCCAAAATAGACCGGTTGAGGTGTGAAGTTCGTAACCTGATCATTTTGTATTCCGTAATTGTTCACCCACAAACGGTGCAGCTTTCCTTCAAATCCTGCTTTCACAAGATGTTGATTGTCGATCTGACTGACGACATCTCCTTTTACGAGCCAATACCGCAGTTCACGGTTAAAGTGGATATCTTCGGCACCACCGGCCAGGAATGCGGAACCGCTTGATTGAATTTTCCGCGTATAGACAGGAAATTTCGGATCATAGGGGTCTTCATAAACGTAGGATTGCTCTTTTGTGCGGTACCAGGCGGCGTTCAATTCTGCAAATGTTCCATCGCCGATGACATTCACATAGTTAATGCTGGCAAGGGTGCCCGATGAAAAATTCTTGTAAATACCGTCCGGAGTGTATTTGTACCGATGATCATAATTCTTCCATTCACGCTGTTGCCCCAAAAACGAAAACCGAATCTTGTCTGACCCGAAGATGCGCATTGCGATTTTTCCCTGCATTGTCATCCGCTGTTCGGAATTCATCGAGACATATTCGTTATCTCCCGTTGCTCCCCGATACCATTGCGAAGGATTGTTGGAACTGAAATTTGCAGAATCTCCTGGGGCGAAGATTCGTCGTCCATACAAATATCCTTCATTCGAATTGGTTCGTCCCGAAAGGAAAAATGTAATATCCGAACCGACGATCGGTCCGCTGAGTGTTCCCTGCACGTCGTAAATATCCGTCGGATGAATGCGATTGTAATTTTCCGTCGGAGACTGCGGAATTGTCAAATCTCCCCTTCTTGCCGAATCAGGATTGAGAAACATGTTCTTTCTGCTGCTGACGTAATCACCTCCGTACACCGAAACACTTGCGTGAAATTTGTCCGATCCGTCCTTCGTAATCTGATTAACGACTCCGGACATCGCCTGTCCGTATTCGGCGTTAAAGGTTCCGCTAATCACTTCGAGTTCCTGAATCGACTGATTTTCCGCACTGACTCCGGCTCCCCCTGAATAAGAATCACTCACCGGAATGCCGTCGATAAGATAGAGCACCTCCCCCGATCGACCGCCGCGGAAATGCCCCTCAACAACACCCGCCTGCAGGTTCACTAATCCGGCCACATCTTCCACCGGAAATGCTTTAATCTGATCCGCGCTGACTTTAGACGAAGAAGAAGTAAGATCACGCTGCACGATAGGACGCTCGGCAACGATCAGCACTTCCTGGCCAAGTTCAACGGCAACGTCGGAAAGTGAAACGTCAATTCTTGTGGTAACATCAACAGAGACTCTCACATTGGTAATGGTCACAGGCCGGAACCCGACAGCAGAAGCGCGGAGTGTGTAAAGACCGGGAGGAACATTGATAATGTTATACTGACCGTCAATATCGGTGGAAGCACCGAGCCGGGTTCCGTCAATAATAATATTGACGCCGATGAGTGCCTCCTTAGTTTTAGCGTCAACGGCGGTTCCGGATATTTTTCCCGTTGACCCGGCATAGAGGATTGTTGCCGTTATCCACACGATACAGAAAAGAAGTATGGTTCGATTCATTTTGTCTCGCACAATCGGAAGGAAGAGGGTTAATAGTGCAGCAGTCCTCCGGCAAGAAGGACTGCTGCAAACATCATACAAATATTACTTTAAGAACATCATCTTTTTCGTTGACACATACAACGGTGTCGTCAA
>CAZQSI010000094.1:0-7508 GCA_964596155.1 uncultured Chitinophagaceae bacterium | reverse complement strand
AGTATTGCTAATTTGCCTGAAGATATTTTCAACTCGCTCCCAAGCAAAGTATGGGAACGGGAAAAATAATCCTTTTCCGTAAAAGAAATTAATTGTTCGCTTCGTTGTAACTATTGAGATGCAATTCCATATTGTATGTAACGCAGACTGCTGATGGACGACTTCCAGACGATATATAAACGGTATGTTGATGATATATACCGCTTCTCGCTCTTCCTGTGCGGAAATGCAGCGGACGCGGAAGATATTACCTCGGAAACATTTGCACGTGCGCTTACAAGCCGTGCGCCGCTTGTGTCTGCAACCGTAAAGGGATATTTACTCACCATTGCACGGAACCTGCATCTTGAAGGGGTGAGGAGGCGGAAGCGATTCGGTTCGATGCCCGGGGATGTTCCTGATCGATCGTCGGATGCGGCAGAAGCTGCCGGACAAAAAGAGGAATTGGATGCGGTGAGAGCATTCCTGCAGACATTTCCGGAAACGGATCGGTCGGCGCTGCTGCTGCGGGCAGACGGACTTGGCTATGACGAAATTACACAAATGCTGAACATTTCGCACGCATCGGCAAAAGTAAAAGTTCACCGGCTGAGGCTGAAGCTTGCAGAATGGCGCACAAACAGAGAACAGGAATAATGATACAGCAGGAGAATCGTATGAAATCCATTTCACGTAACGTGATACTCGATTTATTGCCGGCATATATCGCCGGGGAAGCAAGCGAAGAAACGATAGCGCTCGTGGAAGAGTATTCGAAATCCGATCCCGGCATTGCCGAATTGATTCGCGCAGGCAAGGTGGAACCGACATCAGGTGCGCCGGCGATATCGTCAAGAGAAGATTTGGAAAGAAAGACCATGCAGCGCATTCAAAACAGTATCCGCAGACAGATGGCATACGTTGCGATAACGACCGCATCCATCTTAATGGTTCCTCTTGTTGCGATGCAAATAACCGAAGAAGTCAATTGGACTCCGTTCGATTTTATTGTGATGGGTGTGCTTCTCTCCGGCACCGGACTTGCATTTGTGCTGATATCCAGAATGTCGGAACGGCTTTCCTATAAAGCGGCCGTGCTCATTGCCGCGGTGACGGGATTTCTTATTATCTGGATCAATCTCGCCGTTGGGATCATCGGACCGGAAGATCATCCGGCGAATCTGCTCTATGCGGGAGTGTTCTTGGTCGGAATCATCGGATCGGTGCTCTCACGACTTCAGCCGAAAGGAATGGCACGCACACTTTTTGCCGTCGCGGTTGTTCAGATGCTGGTTCCCGCAATCGCTTCGATAATCTGGAAATCGACGGTGGAAGCTTCTCCCGGCGTCGGCCCATTGTTTCTTCTTAACGGAATCTTTGCTGCGCTCTTTGTTTTTTCTGCATTTCTGTTTAGGCGGGCAGAAAAGAAAACATAAGCTCAAGCATAAAATTCTTCTTCCCGCCGCACGGTGAAATATGTTGATGGTTTCAACACGCAAAAGAGAGTCTGGTTTTACCGCCATTGATGAACTACCATTCCTATTTTTTTAATTTCCCAAAGAAATAGCTCAAAAAACGATAAAAAACAGGTAAAATTTCTCTTGACATTTCGATATTAAAATGATATCATTGCAATATCATAAATGAAAGGGAAAAGAAATGCAAACGATCTCCGAAATTCGAGGGAAAAAAATCAGCGGATACCTGATGCTTTTTCTTGTCATCGCGCTGACGATGTTTAATCTGTTTTGGTTGGTCACAATGATCCGCCTGGCGCTTCCGGGTATGCTGGTTGTGTTCATTCCTTCCGTTATTCTTAACGGCATAGCGTTCGGCGGATTTTTTATTGTGCAGCCGAACGAAGCGCGGGTGCTGGTGTTGTTCGGTAAATATGTCGGCTCCGTCCGTGAATCGGGATTCTTTTTCACCAATCCGTTCACAACCAAAAAGCATGTTTCTCTTCGCATCCATAATTTCAACAGCGAACGGATCAAAGTAAACGACCTTGACGGCAATCCGATAGAGATCGGCGCCGTTGTTGTCTACCGCGTTGTTGATTCCGCACGGGCATTGTTCGATGTGGAGAATTACGAACAATTTGTTGCGATCCAAAGCGAAACGGCCATTCGCGCGCTTGCCTCCGAATATTCGTATGACTCGCACGAGGAAGACAAATCATCCCTCCGCGGCAATCCTCAGGAGATCGCCGAAGCGCTGCAAAAACAGGTGCAATCGCGTCTGGAAGTTGCCGGCGTGGATGTGATTGAAGCGCGAATCAGCCATCTTGCCTATGCACAGGAAATCGCACAGGCGATGCTCCGTCGTCAGCAGGCGCAGGCGATTATTGCAGCGCGGAAAAAAATTGTGGAAGGTGCAGTCGGTATGGTGCAGGATGCACTTAAAATGCTCGACGAACAAAAAATTGTAAAACTTGATTCCGACAAAAAAGCTACTATGGTGAACAATTTGATGGTCGCCCTTGTATCGGATAACGACGCACAACCCGTTATCAACACCGGCACATTGTATCAATAACAAATGTGTTGGCTGAGCAGCGGAGGCAGAGAATTATTATGAAAAGAATGTCACAATACCGGCATACGCCGCCGGTTCTTTCTCAGCCGTCAATATGGAAGCGCGAATACCATTTGACTTCCGAAGGAACCGTGTTGATGACGTTGACATATCCGAAACTGTTCGGCTCGAAAGCGATTGTGGAAGGATTCGGGGGATCGTGGGAGATCAGCAAGCCGAGTATCTGGCGGCAGCATCTTGACATCAAGCGGGGGACGGATCATCTGCCGTATGCAAAATATCTTGCCGGCAGCTGGGGAAAAGGAGGGATGTTCCACCTTCCCAACGGAGGAAGGATTGAATACCGTGCAGGAGGGTGGAAACAACCGCACAGAATCCTGTCCGATCGGAACAGCGAGCTGGCGGTATTAAAAAGAGAATCATTCTGGAAATCTTCTCTTCTTCTTTCCATCACAAACGAGTCGGAACTGCTGGATAATCACCCGTGGATTATTATGGCGGTAATGTATCATATAGTGGCGCAGCGCCAGCGCCAAGCTGCTGCGGCATAAAGGGACGAGAGCGAATGAGCGATAAGAAAAAATTTCTTTTGAGACTTGACGGCGACATCTATTCGGCGCTGGAGAAGTGGGCTGCGGACGATCTGCGAAGTGTCAATGCGCAGATGGAGTTTTTGCTGAAAGAAGTGGTCCGCAAAGCAGGACGCTTAAAAAAAGATGACGATACAACAGAAGCAACAGATCAATAACAGCATGAAAACATACCGGTCAAAAATAGGATTAGAAATTGTGCTGCCGCTCTCTCTGCTGCTGGGCGGCATAATGATATTATTAGCCGCATTGAAATTGTGGGTTGCGGCGGGAATCGTTGCGCTGACCGCTCTCTTTGCCGGCCACCTGCTTGCAACCACCCGGTACACTATCCGCGGAACAACGCTGCGGATTGTCAGCGGATTTTTTTACGACATCTCCATCGATATCAAAACGATCCAATCGGTCAAAAAAATGCGGAACGCCATGAGTTCCCCCGCTGCATCGCTGGACAGAATGGAAATCCGCTACGACGGATTGAAGACAGTGCTGATTTCGCCGAAGGACAAACTGGGGTTCGTGAAGCACCTCCGCTCCGTCAATCCGTCGATTTCCGCTGAATCGTTCGGGGATGAATACATCCGATTTTGAACCGGTTTTCTTGATTTTCCTCCGCAGTTTATCCATATTACTTTACATCACACAATTGCCGAATGAATGACTGATACCACGCACGAACCGACGGTTTTCACCCGAACCGCTGAACTGTTCTATCAGCCGGGCAAAATGATCCTTTTCTTTTTTGAACATCTCGGCCGGTATATGTCCACGATCGGCTGGATGCTTTATAACTTCCGCAATGCAAAAGAATATTCCGGCAACATCCTGCAGCAAATGGTGATGGTCGGAAATAATTCCATCCCGATTGTCCTCTTCGTTTCGATGTTTGTTGGCATGGTGACAGCGGTTCAGTCGTCGTATCAGCTCTATGACTGGATACCGCGCACCGTGGTGGGAGCGCTTGTCACAAAATCGGTGCTGCTGGAACTGACGCCGCTGCTTACCGCGCTGGTGCTTGCGGGGAAAGTGGGAGCGACGATCACGGCGGAACTGGGGACGATGCGCGTCACGGAACAGATCGACGCGCTGGAATCGCTTGCCTTCGATCCGATCTCGTTTCTGATTACGCCGCGCGTGCTCGCCGGTGTGATCATGTTTCCGATCCTCGTTATTTTCGGCGATGTCGTTGCGATTTTTGGGGGAATGTTCGGTGCGTCGGTTATTGCGGGAATTCCCGTGGAAGCATTTGTCGAGGGGATGAAGGGATCGTTTGAAACATGGGACGCGGTCTTCGGCATTATTAAAAGCATGGTGTTTGGTTTCATCATCACGTCGGTTTCCTGTTATCAGGGATTTCAGGTGCGGGGAGGATCGGAAGGGGTCGGCAAAGCGACAATGAACACCGTGGTCATTTCGTGCCTGTCCGTTGTTGTGATGGATTTTATCCTCGCATCGGTGCTGTTGTAGCATCGCATTTAATCGTGAACCATCATCGGTCATCAGGCGCATGATTCAACTGACAAATATCTGGAAAAGTTTCGGCGACAAGCAGGTCCACAAAGGGCTCAACCTTCAGGTGCGCGACCATGAAACGCTCGTCATCATCGGCAGAAGCGGCGGCGGAAAAAGCGTACTGCTGAAAATGATCATCGGATTGATCAAACCCGACAGCGGTTCGATTGTTGTGGACGGGAAAGATGTCGGCGCCATGTCGTACAAGCAGCTGCAGCGGCTCCGGTTCAAGTTCGGATTTTTATTTCAGGGTGCTGCGCTTTTCGATTCGATGACGGTCGGCAAAAACATCGAGCTGGCGCTCCGACGCCACAGCGATTTTAAGGAGGCGGATATCACCGAACATGTGGAATATGCGCTGCAGCTTGTGAAACTGGAAAAAGTGGAACATCTGATGCCCTCCAGCTTATCGGGCGGAATGAAAAAGCGGGTAGGACTGGCGCGAGCCATCGCATTGACCCCCAAGTACATGCTGTATGACGAACCGACAACGGGGCTGGATGTGGAAACGGCGGACGGGATCAATCTTCTTATCAACGAATTAAAGACAACGCTCGGCGTGACTTCAATCGTTGTCACGCATGATATTCACAGCGCGTTCGTGGTCGGAGACCGGTTCGCCATTTTCGAAAACGGCACGTTTATCATGACCGGCACAAAGGATGATATCCGCAACAGTCCCGATCCGGAAGTGCGAAAGTACATAGAAAGTGAATTGCAAACATAACGAATGCGCGTTCCGGTCAACGAACGCCGACTATCCCGAAGGTGAACCATGACATTATCAAACGAAGCAAAGATCGGCATCGCGGTATTTTTTGCCGGCATCATTTTTGTCGGAGGCATCGTCTATCTGAAAGGGATGAACTTTCAATCCAACGATTACCGTCTGACGTTGTTCTACAGCAACGTGAACGGATTGACGGAAGGAAGTCCCATTACAATTGCGGGACTGGATATCGGAAAAGTGCAGGATATGCGTCTCGCCGGCAACGTCATCGCTGTGGGGGTTTCGATCTCGAAAGACGTGAACATTTCCGTTGATTCAAAAGCATTCATCAAATCGGCCAGTCTGATGGGCGGAAAGCAAATTGCGATTACGCCCGGGGTGATGCCGGACATTCTTCGGGACGGAGACACGTTGACCGGTGCGTACGAGGCGGATTTGACGGAACTGACCTCGACACTGTCTCCGATTTCCACCAATGTTCTCGGTATTTTAGAGCGGGTCAACACTACGTTTGACGATCCGACGCGCCGGCACATTCAGGGAATATTAATGGAATTGAACCGTGCGGCGAGAGATCTGCAGCAGGTGATTCAGCAGCAGGGAGGACATCTCGATCATGCGGTCGGAAATTTCTCCACCTTTTCTGAGGACATGAGCCGATTTGCAAAACGGCTCGACACGATTGCGATATCGCAAAAAGGAAATCTTGCGGAAGGAATAAAAAGCATCCGCACAACCTCAAAAACGATGGAAGAAGCATCGGGAAAATTCAAGGATGCCAGCACTTCCATCGACAACGTGTTTAAAAAGCTGGAGCGGGGCGACGGCACGATCGGTAAGCTGATGAACGACGAGCGGCTGTACGTCCATCTGGATTCGCTGATTGTTAATCTCAACGAATTGGTGAAAGATCTGAAAGCAAATCCAAAGCGCTATGTAAATGTCAGTGTTTTCTGAGCGCTGACGGGTTGCGGGAACAGTTCACCGAAGAACGATCGTTCGTGATCCGATCCACACACCCGCGTCATTCTTCCGGACCGATATCACTCCATCCTCTTTTTTATTCTTCACCAGCGGATCATCGGCAAACAAGATATCGTTGACGTAATAGATTTTTCCGTCCGGCTCTTTCACCACGAGATGGATATGTGCCGGTGTTGAATTCGACGGATACTGCGCGGGACGGATTGAGATGATTTCGAATGAACCCTCCGCATTGGTTCGGCCCCACGAATGCAGATATCCATGCCATTTGTGTATTCCCTGCTCATCACCCCGCTTCGGATAGATTCCTTTTGCGTTTGTGTGATATGCATAGACAACCACGCCGGGATACGGTTTCCTTTTATTACTCAGAACGGTTCCTTTGATATGCAGCCGTTCTCCCGGTTCATTTCTGTCCGCAATGACGATCAGATGCGAGAGCATCGATGGTGTATTGAGAAAACAGCATACAACGTTTTCATTATCTTCAGCGCACCGTTCGTTTGTCAGCGTCTGCGAGAAGGAGAGCGTTGCAGCCAGAAGCATCAGAGCCGAAAATTTCATAATCACTCCTGTTGATCCGTGCCGATAGCGTGTCAGTGATGATATCCGCCGGCGCCGTGCACATGACCGTGACTGAGCTCGTCCGCGGTTGCATCCCGGACATCGACGATCTTCACATCGAAATTCAATGTTTGTCCCGCCAGCGCATGATTGCCGTCCACCGTCACCATATCGTCCTCAACCTTGGTAACTGTTACGACGCGCTGTCCTTCCGGCGCAGAGGCGGTGAACTGCATGCCGACGGCAAGATCGGCAACACCTTCGAACTGACTGCGCGGCACATCGACGATCTGCGCTTCATCATATTCTCCGTAACCTTCGGAAGGCGGTACGGAAACAGAAAGCGACTCGCTTGCGGATTTTCCTTCCAGACGAGACTCAAGACCGGGAATCAAATTCCCGTTGCCGTGCAGATACGCAAGCGGTTCGCGGCCGTCTGATGAGTCGAGAACCACTCCTTTGTCATTACGCAGTGTATACTCAATGGAAACAACTTTATTCTTTTCAATTTTCATGCTCTTCTTCTCCTCTTTTTATGAATGGTCATTGATATGGTTTGAATTTTTTCAGATCATCCTTGTCCGCCGGTCTGATACTGACTGCCGCTCCGCCTC
>CAZQSI010000093.1:5907-7538 GCA_964596155.1 uncultured Chitinophagaceae bacterium | reverse complement strand
TCTGAATGCGAGATAACTTTTTATTGCATCCCGGGCATCGGCCGGCAGCGTGATGGATCTGTCTTTTGATTTCATTCCCTTCAGCTGCAGCGACATCGTCATTGCGCCTCTTTTGGATTTCACATCGCCGATATTCGCCCGTGTCAATTCAATTTCGGAGAGTCCGCAGGTGATCATCAGTTTTACGACGGCAAAATCCCTGAAACCGATCTCATCCCTTCGCTCAATGGCGCGGATCAGCAGCTGCACTTCCTGCAGGGTGATGCTTTTCCGCGAATGCTGCTGATTCGGCGCACCCCCTTTTACCAGCCGGGCCGGATTGCTCGTGAGAATGCTCCGGCTGACGAGGAAGTCGAAAAATTTTCGGACGGATGACAAATACATCGTCACCGATACAGGCGAGAGTTTTCTTTTTTTTAGGAGAAATTTCTTATAGCGTTCGATTTCTTTCACGGAACATTCCAGTTCCGGTTCAAGACGCACCCAGCGCATGAATTCGCGGAGCGTACGTTCGTACGTCCCCCGCGTTTCGGGGTTCTGTCGCTGTAACTCAGTCACGTAATCGGAATGGAATACGAGAAGCCGTTGCAGTGGAATGGTCTGTGGGTTGAGATATTTCATCGTCCGTTATGGAAAATAGAGAAAATGAGGACGATTAGCAATGAAATGTATGGTCGGTCTTTTATGGCTATTGAGCTTTTTATCAGTGAATTGAGTGTAATTCAATCCTATGATGAAAAAATGCAATAATGATTATTGTCCCTCGATTATTATTTTTATTAACTGTAAAATTGGGCAACAAACTAACGAATATTTTTATTTTTAGATAAGAGGCAAGTATGAAAACTTTCTTAATCTTTACATTACTTCCACTTTTTGCTTTTAGTCAATCAATTCATACAATTTCCTTTACAGGAAATTCAACAGATTTTAATTCTGCAAAAAAATATAATGCCGCAGATGATGTTGAATATTATGCTACGTACGATGCTATTTATTTATATCTGGCTGCCTTTCGAGTTACTGCGCAGGTATTTGGAGACTATGATCATTTTACTATTTATGTTGATGCCGATCCGAATTCAACTCCAACGGCCGGAACCGATTCAACAACCGGTGTTAGTTGGGATTCAAATACGCCAAGATTACCATTTTCAGCAAATAATTGAATAGTAATTCGAAAAGTGTATTTGGGTGAGTGTTTCTTTAACTCCTATTCTGGAGGTTGGATCTCCAGCTCAACTAATGGTCAAGGTTGGACACGGTATGCTACCCATACTGCATTGGAAGTTAAAATTCCATGGGCCGATCTTGGTAATCTTGCAAACACTTATTTACGATTATATATGTCATACAATGGAGGTTTTTTTGGGTCGACATCAGGCTCATATTTCGGATCGTTTTCTATCACTTCAGGAGTTACACCTCTTACAATAATAGATACTCCTTTCCCTGTTGAGTTAATTTCATTTTTCACCGTACCCAACGGAAAATGTATTGAACTCCAATGGCAGACAGCATCCGAAACAAACAATCATGGTTTCGAAATAGAACGAAACAATCGGGTGAATCATACTGGAAAACGATTGGTTTTACTCAGGATCAGGGAACATGCAAGTGTACGACATTCT
>CAZQSI010000093.1:0-5807 GCA_964596155.1 uncultured Chitinophagaceae bacterium | reverse complement strand
CGAAGCCCTCCATATCTTACAATCAAAAAATATATGAATCGACCTGTTTCCCTTTCCCTCCTTCTCACATTCATTTCATCATTCACACTTTTTGCACAGAGCTGGACCAAAATCGATTCCGTCTTCAGTCCGTTTGGTGTGACGGCGCAAAATTTTTCGGCGCCGGAGTATTGCGACCTGGACGGAGACGGCGATCTTGATTTGATCGTCGGAAGTCTCAGCGGCGACCGGATCGACTATTTTGAGAATAAAGGAACGGCGCAATCTCCTCTTTTCCGGAAAGATACGAACATGTTCGCATCGATCTATGCCAAGGGATTCCAGTACACGAACTCCACGTATGTTGCCACTGTTGATCTTGACCATGACGGTGATGTTGATCTGATCATCGGCGGTTTCAACGGATTGCTGATGTACTGGAACATCGGCGATTCAACGGAAGCGGTCTGGCAGAAAGACTCGGCATTTTTTGCGGGAATCAACGCTCTCATCGGCACCGACGCAAAACCGGCGTTCGCCGATCTTGACGGTGACGGCGATGCGGATGTATTGGTCGGCATTGGCGAATCGCTTTTTGGAGGTCCGACCGCAGGAACAAGTTTGGCATTCAGAAATACCGGCACTCCCTCCAAAGCTGTTTTTACGCAGGACAATTCGCTGAGCGCGGGCATTCCCGATGTCGGACTCAATGCGTATCCGACATTCAGAGATCTTGATGACGATGGAGATTTCGATCTGGTGATGGGACGTGATTTGCAGACGATGATCTATTACAAAAACACCGGAACAAAGCATGCTCCGGTCTGGACCAACACCGCGGGAATTCTTTCCGTTTTGGAAAGCACATCGTACTGGAAGAATCCTGTTTTTGCGGATCTGGACGGGGACGGCGATGCCGACCTGACATACGGTTCCTCGGACGGGACGATTTATTATTATCAAAATATCGGTACAAAAAGTGCTCCGTCATTTCAGAGGAACACAAATTACTTCCAGCTGATTCGTACCGACGGAAACGCCGCCACCGTTTCGATTGCCGATTATGATAAGGACGGCGATCTCGACATTGTCAGCGGCGATTGGCTGGGACGATTTCAATTTTTCAGAAACGACGGAAATGCGACAGCACCCAATTTTAAGAAAATTACTGCGCCTTTTTCATCGCTCGATGCCGGATCGTACAGTTCTCCGAAATTTTTCGACATTGATAATGACGGTGACATCGATATTGTCAGCGGAGAATTGCTCGGTACAATTAAATGTTACATCAATACCGGCGGAACGTTCACGCAGAATACTTCCCTCTTTACCGGCATCACCGTTGGATACCGCAGTGCACCCGCTTTTGTGGATATAGACAATGACGGGAAAATGGATATGCTTGTCGGCGCTGAAGAGGCGGCAAAGCTGACATTTTATACAAACACAGGCAATAATGTCTTCGCAGCGGAAAACGGATTCATCGAAGGCGTTGTCGGATCCCGGAACTCTCATCCTGTATTTGTCGATCTGGACCGGGACGGCGATTTCGATCTCGCCATCGGTGTCAGCAGCGGCAGAATTTATTATTATGAAAACACCGGGGACAAAACATTTCCCGTGTGGAAGCGGAATGACGCAATTTTTGACGGCGTTAAAGTGAAGCAGGATGCGGCACCCGGATTTGCAGATTTCGACGGCGACGGAAAACCTGATCTCATCGTAAGCGAATACAACGGAAATTTTTCATTCTATAAAAATCGGCTGCCAACATCTGTCCGCCCAGACGCCACAGCGGCACCGGAACGATTTTCTCTGGAACAAAATTTCCCGAATCCCTTCAATCCCTCGACCGGCATCACGTTCTCGATTGTTTCGGCGGGAGAACTATCGCTGGAGATTTTTGATCTGCTCGGCAGATCAATTGAGGAAATTGTCCGGGGATATTACCAACCGGGCACGTACACCGTTACCTGGAATGCCGGACATCTTCCCTCCGGCGTCTATTTGTATCGGCTGCAATCGCGAGGTTCCGTTGAAACAAAAAGGATGATGCTGTTGAAATAAGTGAAACGAACGTTTCCTTGAATTTCATTGAATCTTTCTTTAGGTTGAATCGCCATGAAACTCAATATTGTCGGACGTTTCGTTATTCTGTTCTTCTGCTGCTCGGGATTTGCCGCTGCTCAGTCGGACATTCTCCTCTCATCATTCAAATCCCGTATCTCGGAGATTGTCAAAAATTCCGATGCTGTCGTCGGCATTTCGGTGAAAATTCCCGATTCCGGGGAATTGATCGCCGTAAACGACAAAGAACTTTTTCCCACCGCAAGTTCCATCAAAATTTTCATCCTTGCCGAGGTATTCCGTCAGGCCGCTGCGGGGAAATTTTCTCTCAATGATATTCTTCAGGTTCCTCTCGGCGCCCGTGTCGGAGGAAGCGGCGTGCTCTCCAGTCTTGGTGAACGGAGCGTTTCGATGTCCGTCCGAGATTATGCTGTTTTGATGATGACGCTCAGCGATAATACCGCAACCAATTTACTGATCGATCTGGTCGGCATGGAACAAGTAAACCAATTTGCACGCTCCATCGGATGCACCTCCACCAAATTGCAGCGGAAGATGATGGATGCGCAGGCGGCTAAGGAGGGACGGGAAAACATCAGCTCTCCTGCTGATTTTGTCACGTTGCTTGATCTTCTGCGGCGCAGAGAGATAGTCTCCGCTGAGGCAAGCTCCGACATGCTCACTATTATGAAGATGAACAACGGCGGCTGGCTGCGAAAAGGAATTCCCCCATCGGTAGAAATTGCAAGCAAGAGCGGAAATGTGGAAGCGGTGAGCTGCGATGCCGGGATAGTATATCTCGGCAAAAATCCGTACATCATCTGCGTCATGACCACTTCCCTCGCCAGCGATGACGACGGCGGTCCGATCATTACCTCAATTTCCTCAACGGTGTTCCGTTATCTTGATCGGAAATTCAATTCGAACAAATACGGACGGCGGGTGGGAGAATGATGAAACGGCTTGCGTTCGCGTTTTCCTATATCTTTTCTGACAACGAGTGGTTCAACAAAGTGCTCGTGGGAGCATTTTTTTTTCTGTTGATTCCGTTCGGCATCGGATTGATCATGCTGAATGGTTTTCTTGATGAGTTTGCATCGGGAATTAAGTCCGGCGATAAGACGATGCCGTACTGGAGGAATTATAAACGGATTTTCTCCCGCGGAAAAAACAAAAGCGTGTTCGGACTCCTTGCGCTGGCAACCATCGTCATTTCACTGGCGTTAGGACAGATCACTTTCACCATTCCTTCGGCAATTGCTCTGCTGGTGCTCTTTTTAACAATCAACACGATTCAAATCACGAAAAAAGCGGATGCACTTTCGATGCTGCTCTCTTCCCTCCTGCTGTTGACGGCAATTTCGATCGGCTGGATGTGGATTGTGGTTGGATGGCCGCTGCTCATTTTTCTGGCACTCCTCGTGCAGACGCATTTATTCGTCCGCCCGGAGTGACCGCTTCGTTGTACCAGATTATTTTCTCAGCCACTCTTCCTTCAGCTGTTCAAGCAGATTCTTATCGATCCTCGCGGAATCGTAATATCCTTTTGCCATTCTCTGACGCAGCGCTTCATAAATCGTCACGGCGCATGCAACGGAAACATTTAGACTCTGAATCATTCCCATCATTGGAATATAAACGGTAGCATCCGCCGATGTTGCCGCTTCATCCGAAACACCGGCATGCTCATTCCCGAACACGAATGCGGTCGGTGCGGTAAGGTCGAAATCAAATAATTGCTTCGCCTTCTCATCCAGCCGTGTCGCAAGGATGGTGAATCCCTCCGAGCGAAGCCGTTCATAACATTCACCGACTGACCCAAATTTTCTTCTGGGAATCCATTTATTAGCACTGGAGGAACTTTTGCTGCCGATTTTCGGAAATTTGGTCGTGGTGTAGATCAACT
Source organism: uncultured Chitinophagaceae bacterium (assembly GCA_964596155.1). Lineage (GTDB taxonomy): Bacteria > Bacteroidota > Ignavibacteria > UBA10030 > UBA8401 > UBA8401. The sequence continues at coordinate 1,855 of CAZQSI010000093.1, read as the reverse complement.
GAGCTTCGCGGATGCCGACCGCATCGGCCGAGCGGAGCATCGCACTAACATTGTGAGGATCGTGAATATTTTCCATCACAATCGTCAGATCCGGCTGGCGCTGTTCCAGCACTTTGAAAATCTTATTTTTCCGCCGTTCAAGTTTCATGTATCCTGAGGTATTTTTGCAACAAGCACCGGCAGCTTCTTCTTCGAATCCCTCTGAAGGATCACAATCGCCGCAATGACGCAGACAGCTCCGATTATCTGAATCCCTCCCATCGTCCCGGTCAAAAAAAGCCATTCGGAAACAATTGCAACAACCGGCTCTAAGGTGCTGATAATAATAGCTTTACTTGATTCGATATGATGCAATCCATAGTAATAGAGTGAATATGGAAGTAAAATGGAAATCAATGCAATCACTCCGAACACCTTCCAGTCGTCCGCAGTATAGTTTGCATTGATGATATCCATCGGCGTGTTGATGAACGCCCAGAAGAGCGTCGCCGCACCGAGCAGATAGATCAATCCGGTCCAAATGGAATATTTTTTCGTCAGCGATTTGCCGCTGATATTGAAGATGGAAAACGAGAGCGCCGCGAGCAGTGCGAAAATAATACCTTTTTGCGTTCCCTGAATAATTTCCGGATCATACGCTCCAATCGCCAGAATAATCCCGCCGATCGACAGCACCAGCGCGGCTGATTTCCCTTTTGTCAGCTGCTCCTTTTGAACTACAACGGTGTAGATCATCACCATGATCGGGGCGGTGTATTGGACGAGAATCGATGTGGAGACATTCGATTCTTTGATCGCCGCGTAATAGAAGTAATTGGAGCCCGCCACACCGAGTATCCCGACAATCAGAAAATGCGGAATATCGGTCAGTTTGAATTTCAGCAATGCACGGTTGGTCGAAAGAAAGAAGAGGAAGAGAACGGCGAATGAGAGTGTGACTCTCATTTGAACAAGAATCAGCGGCTCATACGCCATATTGAAGAATGTCTTTGCAACGGTAGCCGCAACGCCCCATAAGATCGCAGCAAGGGAGATGGCAAAATACCCTTTCAGGTCCTTCATTTAATCGGGCTCTCCCCGGATTCATCCGCTTTCACTCTGTAATACTCTGCCAGATCGGTTTCGCCGATGGCGTGATACAGCACCGCAAGCCGGAGACAGATATTTTTTTTGTTCGGGACGAATTCGTAACCGATTTTCAAAAATTCGATCAGTGTCTTTGCCGGTGGAATGTCGAGATCCGGATTGTAGCAATCGCAGGCATCCATGTACGGATCTCCTTCGTGAGGACGGATAGCTGCCGCTTTTTGATAATAACTGAGTGCCAATTCAAAATTATCATCCTTGCCGAACAGCACTTCGAAAATGTTGGCGAGCCACATATAGACATCGTACGCCAGATGTCTATATTGCCGCGCCAGTTTTTCTCCGAAGAGAATCAGTTCGTCAGATCCGAGAGAATCGTTCCAGAACAAAATGCGATACAATTCAACATCATCAATCCCCTGTTTCAGCGCAATGTCGAATGCATCAAATAATTCATTGAAATTTTTCGACTCGTTGAAGATATGTTTGATCTCAGTACGAGAAAGCATTACCGCCCGTCATTATATGCAGGCAAAATAGCAAATGCCCGGCGGAGAAGCAATAAATGGAATAGGCGATTGTATATTTGACAAACTATCAATTACATTTTTTAGAATAACCGCGTCATGCCGAACTTTTACCCGCCGCGGCGGGTGTTTCGGTATCTGTTCTAAGATAGATGCTGACATTCGTCAGCATGACGTCTTTTTATTAAGAGAATATTCTAATCAATTTCAATTTCTTTTGATTTGTAAAGTAAATAATCACC
>CAZQSI010000092.1:0-7824 GCA_964596155.1 uncultured Chitinophagaceae bacterium | reverse complement strand
GTCAGCATGGGTGTGCAGGATTTTAATCTGAAGGTTCAGGAATCGGTGAACCGAGTCCAGTCCGAAGCGATCACGCGCGATGCCGTCCGGTGGAGCAGGGAACTCGGTTTTACAAGCATCAATCTTGATTTGATCTACGGACTGCCGTTCCAAACGCTCGAGACATTCGAGGAAACGGTGGATACAGTGATCGACATTTCGCCGGACAGGATCGCGGTCTTCAATTATGCGCATGTGCCGTGGCTCAAACCGCATCAGAAAGTCATTAAACAGGAAACACTTCCGACGATCGAGGAAAAGCTCGAGATTTTTAAAATGACGATCGAAAAACTGGTGAATGCCGGATACTGGAACATCGGCATGGATCATTTTGCCAAGGCAACGGACGAGATGTCCGTCGCGCAGAAGAATAAAACATTGTACCGGAATTTCCAGGGGTATTCCACAAAAGCAGGATGTGATTTGTACGGATTCGGAATGTCCGCCATCGGACATTTTGAGAATACGTATCATCAAAACCTGAAAACCGTGAAGGAATATTGCAATACAATCGACAAAAATGAATTTGCAACAACCGTCGGCTACAGGATGACCGCCGATGATCATATCCGCAAAGATGTCATCATGCGGATTATGTGCGATATGGAACTTGATATTCCGGCGACGGAGGAGAAGCACAAGATCAACTTCAGGGAATATTTTGCCGCATCATTGGAGAAACTGCCGCCGTTTGTCGACGACGGTCTTGTCTCCATCACCCGCGACAAAATAACGGTACATGGACTCGGCCGGCTTGTCATCAGAAACATTGCCATGTGTTTTGACGCCTACATCGACGCAATGATGAAAGAAAAACCGATTTTCTCAAAAACTGTCTGAGTGATATGAACGAAAAAAAGGAAAAAATTGCCGTAGTGCTTTTGCAACTCGGCGGACCCGATTCGTTGGATGCCGTGGAACCGTTTTTGTATAATCTCTTCTGTGATCCCGATATCATCGATATTCCGGGTGCCTTCCTCTTCAGAAAAACATTAGCGCGGATTATTTCAAGCAAACGGGCGCCGATCGTGCAGGAATTGTACAGGAAAATCGGCAACCGCTCCCCGATTCTGAAGCAGACAAAACTTCAGGCGGCGCGTTTGCTGGAAGTGCTGAATGAAAAAAATTATGATGTTGATGTCCACGTTGCCATGCGATACTGGCATCCGATGACGGAAGAAGTCGTGAAAAAAATAATTGATTCAAGACCGGACAGGATTATTCTGCTGCCGTTGTATCCCCATTATTGCAAAGCGACAACCGGTTCGAGTCTGAACGAATGGAAACGCGCCGCGAAAGCGCTGAAGATGCCGGACATACCGACAACGGTTATCGACCATTACTACGATCATCCGCTGTATATTGAGGCGTTGGTGAAGAGAATTTCATTTGCGTTGAACCGGGTTCCGCAGCAGGACCGATCCAAAGTGCAGTTGATCTTCAGCGCTCATGGAACGCCGGTGAAATTGGTGAAGGATGGCGATCCGTATTCGCACCATATCCGCAAAACATACGAGTTGGTGGTGGAGAAGGGAAATTTTGGATTGCCGCATCTTCTCTGCTTTCAGAGTAAAGTCGGTCCGCAGCGCTGGCTGACGCCTTCCCTGACCGGAACAATAGAACGGCTCGGTCATGAAGGGGCGACGCATCTTATTGTTGTTCCGATTGCGTTCGTGACCGATCATATCGAAACATTGTCGGAAATCAACATCGAAGCAAAAGAAGAAGCGTTGAAACTCGGTGTGACGTATTACGACATGATGCCGGCGCTGTTGACGGAGGAACACTTTATCAACTGCCTCTCCGATCTTGTCGAACAATCATTATCGAAAGCGGCATGAACTCGTCAGTCATAACAATCATCGGCGGAGGCATTTCGGGATTGACCACGGCGTGGTGGCTTCACCGGCAGGGAATTTCCGTGACGCTGTTCGAACGTGAGGCGGAAACGGGCGGCACCATGAAAACCATCCGCAAAGACGGATGGATGATTGAAACGGGTCCGAACAGCGCCCTGGAAACAACACCGTTGTTCCAACAACTGTTTTCCGATCTCGGCATCGCCGATCAATGTGTGTATGCAAGTCCGGCAGGAAAAAACAGATATATTCTGCGGAACGGAACATTGCATTCGCTTCCGCTTTCTCCCGGCGCATTTTTCCGCACTTCGTTATGGTCCCTTCCCGGCAAGCTTCGGCTCATGAAAGAACCGTTTATCGGAAAAGCCGAGAAGGAAGAAACAATTGCCGAATTTGTAGAACGCCGACTCGGAAGAGAGTTGCTGGATTATGCGATCAATCCGTTTGTCGCGGGAGTCTTCGCCGGTGCACCGGAAAAACTGAGCGTGCGAGCAGCGTTCCCGAAACTATATGCGCTTGAAGAAAAGTACGGCGGACTGATCCGCGGACAGCTTGCCGGTGCGCGCGAACGAAAGAAACGGCGCGAAGTTGCCAAAGACCGCGCGGAAATGTTTTCATTCCTGAACGGCATGCAAACGCTTCCCGATGCGCTGCGGACTTCGCTCGGAGAAATCGTGAGGACATCGGTGCACGTGACAGAAGTGACATATGACGCAGCACAGAAAGTGTATACCGTGCGCTATTCCGAACAGGGTACCGTACAAGAACATCAATCCGAAGTACTTCTCTTTGCGGTGCCGGCGGACATTTCAGCGAAATTTGTCGAACCGTTCGACGCACAACTGTCGGAAGCCATCAAGAATATTTATTATCCTCCGGTTGCCGAGGTTTTTCTGGGATACAAATCCGATCAGATCGGAAGAGTGTTGGACGGATTTGGATTTCTTATTCCCGAAAAGGAACGCCGGAATATTTTGGGCGCGATCTGGACGTCCGCACTCTTTGAAGGAAGGGCACCGAAAGGACACTCCGCAGTGACGGTGTTTGTCGGCGGTTCCCGCCAACCGGACCAAGCGCGGTTGGACGACAACGCGCTGGTAAAATCGGTGACGAAAGAATTGAACGAGCTGATGAACATTTCCGGTGAACCGGTCATGACACACATTACGAGGTGGGAAAAAGCAATACCGCAATACCAGCTTGGCCATCTTTCCCTGATGCAAAAAATCGAAGCGTTCGAAGCAGCGCATCCCGGCATGTTTTTGTCAGGCAATTTTCGCGGTGGAATCAGTGTCGGGGACTGCGTGATACAATCCGAAACGATGAGCCAAACCATCGTCCGGTTTTTGGAACAACTAAAAAATTAATCGGAGTCACTATGGCCTTTACGATCGAATCCAATCAGCGTCTTCGCCGCATGAGAATGAAACCTGCGCTCCGCGATATGGTGCGGGAGACATCGCTTTCCGCAAAAGATTTTATCTATCCATTGTTTGTGGTTCCCGGGGAAAAAATCCGCAAGGAGATCACATCGATGCCCGGTGTGTTTCAGCAGTCGATCGACGAACTGGTGAAAGATTGCGCCGAGACATATGCAATGGGAATTCCGGCAGTCATCCTCTTCGGCATTCCGGAGCATAAGGACGATGTCGGGAGCAGCGCGTATGACGAAAACGGCATCATTCAGCAGGCAGTGCGGGCGGTGAAGAAGGAAGTTCCCGAACTGATCGTGGTGACCGATGTCTGTCTGTGCGAATACACATCGCATGGACATTGCGGCATTATCCGCGGCGACGAAATTGTGAACGATGCTTCGGTCGAATTATTGACGAAAGAAGCACTCACACATGCTCAGGCGGGCGCGGACATCATCGCTCCGTCGGATATGTTTGACGGCCGCATTGCCGCGATCCGGAACGTGCTGGATCAGAATAATTTTACATCGATTCCGATTATGTCGTATGCGGCAAAGTATGCATCCGGATTCTACGGTCCGTTCCGGGATGCTGCGGAAAGCACACCGAAATTCGGCGACCGCAGGTCGCATCAGATGGATCCTGCCAACAGCGATGAAGCGATCCGTGAAGTGGAGCAGGATATCGTGGAAGGTGCCGACATCGTAATGGTGAAACCGGCGCTTCCGTATCTTGACATTCTCAGAAGAGTGAAGGAAACGTTCAACATGCCGACTGCAGCGTACAACGTGAGCGGAGAATATTCCATGATCAAGGCAGCAGGATTGAAAGGTTGGATCGACGAAGAACGTGTGATGATGGAGACATTGTTAAGCATTAAACGGGCGGGTGCGGATATGATTCTTACTTATTTTGCAAAGGATGCCGCAACGGTTCTCGCCCAATCACAACAATAATTGACGAACCACAGAAATACAACAAACCGCAAATAAACACAGATGACCATGAATACAAAAACTTCTGATGAACTTTTCCTTCGTGCGCAGCAGCTCATTCCCGGCGGTGTCAATTCTCCCGTACGGGCGTTCAAGTCCGTCGGCCGGAATCCGGTCTTCATCAAAAAAGCGCAAGGTTCGAAATTGTGGGATGTTGACGGCAATGAGTATATCGATTATGTCGGTTCATGGGGACCGATGATTCTTGGACATGCCCATCCGATGCTGCTTGAAGCAATTCAGAGTGCTTCGCTCGACGGAACGAGCTTCGGTGCGGCAACGGAGCGAGAAGTGGAAATGGCGGAGCTGCTTTGTTCCGTTATGCCGTCCCTCGAGATGGTGCGGATGGTAAATTCGGGAACCGAAGCAACAATGAGCGCGATTCGTCTCGCACGCGCTTATACGGGAAAGGTGAAGATCGTAAAATTCGAAGGATGCTATCATGGTCATGCCGATTCCTTTTTGATCAAAGCAGGATCGGGTGCGATGACGCTGGGCGTTCCGGATAGTCCCGGTGTCCCCGAAGCGACCGCATCGGCAACATTAACGGCTCGATACAACGATCTTTTTTCCGTTGAGGAGTTGTTTGCAAAACATCCGGAACAGATAGCGGCAATCATCGTCGAACCGGTGGTCGGAAATATGGGATGCATTGTTCCGGAGGAGGGATTTCTGGATGGATTGCGGAGAATCTGCAATCAACATAAAGCGTTGCTGATTTTGGACGAAGTCATGACCGGTTTCAGGGTCGCACTTGGCGGCGCGCAGCACCTTTATTCCGTCACTCCCGATCTGACGACGCTCGGAAAAATTATCGGCGGCGGTCTTCCTGTTGGTGCGTACGGCGGAAAGAGAGAGATCATGCAGATGGTTGCGCCGAGCGGACCGATGTATCAGGCGGGAACACTTTCGGGAAATCCGCTCGCCATGGCGGCGGGAATTTCGATGCTGACGATTCTGAAGAACGATCCGACCATCTATGATACGCTCGAACAGCGGGCGCAGCACCTTTCGCAGGGACTCGCTGACATCGGCAAGCGGTTATCGATACCGATGACGCAGAACAGAGTCGGTTCGATGTTCACGCTCTTCTTTACCTCCGAGAAAGTGAAAGATTATGAATCGGCAAAAACGTCCGATACCGCGCTCTTCGGTAAATATTTCAATGCAATGCTGGAGCGGGGAATCTATCTAGCGCCGTCGCAGTTTGAAGCGGCATTTATGTCCGCGGCGCATCTTGAACAGGATATTGAAAAAACATTGAGTGCGGCGGAGTCGTCTCTGGAGAGTCTATTCGGACGGTAAACAATTGTGTCCCCAACAAGATTCGAACTTGTGTCTGGAGCTTGAGAAACTCCCGTCCTAGGCCTCTAGACGATAGGGACAATCAAATATAAAAAAAATTCACGTACGAAAAAAATACGGCGCAACTGCCGAAAAAAGTAAAAGGGCTGATCATCAGCCCTTTTACTTTTTCATGCAAAACGAAAAACGTTATTTCACCAGCAGCATTCTCTTCATCACGCGCTGCTGACCCGATTCCAATGCATACCAATAGATGCCGCTCGACAACGAACGGGCATCGAAAACGATTTCGTGCGTTCCCGCATTCATCCTGCTCTGTACGGGTGCCGCAATGAGTCTTCCGAGCATGTCATAAATTTTCAGTGACACGAACTGTTCATCCGGAATGTCGAACCGGATGACGGTGGATGGATTGAACGGATTCGGATAATTTTGATACAGCGTCAGGTTTGCAGGAATTGCCGCCGGCCGCTCCAATGATGCGCCGGTAACGACGGCCGGCCATGATGTTCCGACCCGTATTCCGTCGATCACTGCGCCGACGGAGGTTGTGCTGCTTCCCTGCCGTAATCCTACCGCATTGATTTTATCCTGTCCGGCGGTGTTCGATGATACCGCTGCCGGCGTTCCGGCATTCTCTTCCGTTGAAGGAAGTCCTGAGGAGTATATCCACAACTTCACATTGTCATCCCCTGCGGTGTTGATCGTATATTTAATCACTGCCAGATAGACAGGATTTTTTGAATAGTTTGTCGATCCGTAGACCGCTGTAGAAGAATTGCTGATGCCGAAATTGACCGAACCGGAAACGATGCGGGCAAAAAATCTGGCGGAGAAAAGAGAGAAACTTGTTGATGATGTTCGGTTTCCAAGATGGAAAAAATAATCGCCCGATTTTGATGCAGATGTGTCGGAAATTTTCACCAACAGCGACGCATAGATTGAACTGCCGTTGTCCGACTGTTCGTCAAAACTCCTGTTGACATCCTCGCCTCCGAGATTTTTTATCAGCGCAGCATTTCCCGTGTTAGCGGAATATCCCGTATAGGTCAATCCGTTTGTCGTGGAAATGAAATTCGTCGTGCCGCTGTGTACCGACCAGCCGTTGGAGGAAAGAAGACCGGAAAAAGTAAATTCTTCCGTCAGCAGCGTGCCGCCTGCTCCTCCTTTATTGTTTGCGATAATGTGTATTCCTGACGTCACCGCATTTGCAACAACCGATACGGAATTCCGGGAATTCGGATCGTCAACGGCAGGATCAGCCGATTCATTCGCTCCGTTGTAATATTCCGTAAGGACCGGATTCACAAAAGAAAGTCCAGTCGGTTCCCAGGAATAAGGACCGACACTGGATCCTTCCGTAAAGTCCGGATTAATCGGTTCGATCCGGACAAAATATGAACCGGGTGCAAGTCCGACCAGGGCGAAGTTGCCGGTGTTCTGTTGGAAATAATCAGTGACGGTTGAAATTCTGTTCATCAGCGAATCCGATCCGGTGCTGATTGCCACCACATTCGCGCCGCGGACAACCGCGCCGCTGCCGCGAACCACCGAGCCGGAAATCGTTCCGGTTGCTCCGGCAAAAGCCGGTTCAGGATAAAGCGCAGAAATTGCGGCGATGTCGTCGGGATTCAGCGATCCGAGCGGGACATCGTTCGACGTGGCAAAGGGATACATCGTCGGGATGTAGATTGTTTTCATCGGATCATTTTCAAATTCACCGCCGATCTGTGTGTGATCAAGTCCGAGAAAATGTCCGAATTCATGGACGAACGTTGCCTTCCATTCATCGTAAGAAAAACTTCCTGCACCGCCGCTTGCAAAAACACCGTTCATCACCGCTTCGCCTTCATCGTAATAACCGTCGTTATTATTATCGCCCGAGCCGGCAAAACCGATCACGCTCAGCGATGCACCTTCGCCGAACAAAGCATCGGTAATAGCGCCGTCACTATCAAAAATGATCGGATTGATACCGTCGTATTTAATGTCATCCAGCGTCGTATAATTCAAATAATTTGTTCCGTTCACGTCGACAGGTAATGTATCAGCCGAGGTGTGGGAAAACGAGACGTTAGATGTTGCTACATCCGCCCATGTTTGAAAACTCTCGTTCGCAAGAGTTCTGGCTTGCTGCGGCGTAAAAATTCCAAGGCCGCCCCGGTCGAGTTTATATGAAATCACATTGGACTGATAACGGACGCTCTTTCC
>CAZQSI010000091.1:0-8056 GCA_964596155.1 uncultured Chitinophagaceae bacterium | reverse complement strand
TTGCTTCTCGCACCCCAATAACCTTTCGCTTGCGCTAAAATGCGCTTGCGACGGCGATGGGAGGCAACTTTATTCTGCGAACGAGGCATAGTTGCTCTTCTCCTTGGTGATTAGTGAATGGTTCGGTGAGTGAAACTATAACAACAACATTTTTATTTTTTTGGAATCCGCTTTGGAAACCAACCCCGGTTTCCGCAGACGGCGCTTTCTTTTTGTCGTCTTGCTCGTCAGGATATGACTCCGGTTCATTTTCCGGCGTTTAATCTTTCCCGAACCTGTCAGACTGAATGTTTTTCGTGCACCGCTGTGTGATTTCATTTTCGGCATAACTGTTATCCTACCTTATGATTGTCCTAATGCTTTTTCCTGTTCAGCTTTTAATTTTTCCATTCTTGCTTTTGCTGTTTTATCCGGAGTGAAAATCATGATCATAAAACGCCCTTCCATTTTTGCGGGCTGATCCACTTTTGAATATGCAGCCAATCGTTGCTCCAAGTCGCTCAACAATTTGTATCCAAGTTCTTTGTACGCCACTTCACGGCCTTTAAAGATTACGGTCGCCTTCACCTTGTCGCCGTCTTCAAGAAATTTAATCGCATGCTTCGTTTTGAATTCAAAATCATGCGTATCGGTATTGGGATGAAAGCGCAATTCCTTCAGTTGAGAAACATGCTGATGTTTTTTTTGCAGCTTCTCTTTTTTCTGGATTTCGTATTTAAATTTTCCGAAATCCATAATCTTGCAGACCGGCGGATTTGCATTCGGAACAACTTCGATAAGATCCTTACCGCGTTGTACAGCAATTGCCAGTGCTTCCCGGGGCGACATAACTCCTACCTGTCCTCCTCCGTCTTCGATAACGCGGATAGAATCGCCGCGAATTTCTTCATTGATGCGAGGCCGTTTTTCTTTAATAAGTCATTCTCCTATTGTGGGTTAAAAGGTGCTACAATATACTAAATTTCCGCCAATAATTTCTCAATAATCGCCGAAACCTTCATAATACCGCTATCCCCGAGTTTATGCTGCCGGACAGAAACAGAATCTGTTTCTTTCTCTTTTTCGCCCACGATAAGCATATAGGGCACTTTTTTCAGCTCATGCTCACGGATTTTATAACCGATTTTTTCGTTGCGGGTATCGATATCCACTCTAAGTCCGGATGCAATCAGCTGCGCCATGACATTTTCAGCATATTCATGATGGTGATCGGTAATGGGAATGACAACTGCCTGGACGGGAGCAAGCCAGAGCGGAAAATCACCCGCATAATGTTCAATAAGAACACCAATGAATCGTTCCAACGACCCGAACGGTGCCCGATGGATGATGACCGGACGATGCTTCTGTCCATCGCTACCGGTATATTCAAGAGCAAACCGCTCCGGCATAACATAATCTATCTGCACCGTGCCAAGCTGCCATGTTCTGCCGAGTGCGTCTTTCACCATAAAATCAATTTTCGGACCGTAAAACGCTGCTTCACCCGTTGCGATGTGGTAGTTTAATTTCATCAGATCGGCAGCTTCTTTTATCTCACGCTCAGAACGTTCCCACATTTCGTCTTCCCCGCCGTATTTTTCTTTGTTCAACGGGTCCCGATAGGATAACCTGGTAGTAAAATCATCGAATCCAAGTTTTTTAAACACGAGCTGTATTAATTCGATCACATTGCAGAGTTCATCCCGCAATTGATCATGCCTCAGGTAGATATGAGAATCATCCACAGTGAACGATCGCACTCTTGTTAGTCCGTTCAATTCACCTGATTGTTCATACCGGTACACCGTACCGAATTCCGCAATTCTCAAAGGCAAATCCCGATAGCTTCTCGGCTTTGAGGAATAGATCTGATGGTGATGAGGACAATTCATCGGCTTCAATAAAAACTGTTCGCCGTCCTCCATTGTAATCGGAGTGAATTGACTCTCTTTGTAATACGGATAATGACCGCTGGTTCGATATAAATTTAAATTTCCGATATGCGGAGTGACGACCGGCAGGTACCCCCGCTTTTTTTGTTCGTTTCGAAGAAAATTTTCAAGCGTTTCTCTCAGAATCGTACCTTTAGGAAGCCATATCGGCAGTCCCCCGCCGACTTTTGGAGTCAACAGAAAGAGTTCAAGCTCGGATCCCAACTTACGATGATCGCGGCGTTTTGCTTCCTCAAGTCGAAAAAGGTGGTCATCCAGTTCCTGTTTTGTCGGGAATGAAATTCCATAAATGCGCTGAAGCATTTTGTTTTTTTCATTACCGCGCCAATATGCTCCGGCGATGCTTAAAAGCTTTATGAATTTTATTTTACCGGTCGAAGGAATATGGGGTCCATAACAAAGATCAGTGAAATTACCCTGATGGTACATACTGATCTGCTGTCCTTTAAATTCATCAAGCAATTCCAACTTATAGTGATCGCCCTTTTTTGTAAAATAGGCGAATGCCTCGCTCCACTCCACTTCCTTTCGTTCAAATGGAACATCTCGCTTCGTGAGCGCATTCATTTTTTCTTCGAGAAGTTTTAGATCTTCCGACGTTAATGAATGGTCCCCCATGTCGATGTCATAATAAAATCCATTTTCGATCGGCGGTCCGATACCGAATTTGGTTCCGGGAAAAACCGCTTCGATTGCCTCAGCCATCACATGCGCAGAACTGTGCCAATACGTCGACTTTCCTTCGTCATTTTCCCACGTTAAAATCTTTATGGCTGCATCTGATTCAATAGGACGGGTGAGATCCCAAACCGATCCATTAACGGAAATGGCCAGGGCCTTTTTTGCGAGTGAGTTGCTGATGCTTTCGGTAATTTGAATTCCGGTACTGCCCTTCGGGAAATCTTTTACTGTACCGTCTGGAAATGTAATTTTTATCGACATTTTCTTTTTTATAAAAAAAAATCGGAGGATGACGCAATCTCCGATTATCAACGATCTTTGAACTTGCGAAATAAGGTACTGAAAAATGGCATTATATGCAATAAAACCGTGGATTTATCGTCAAAAATTAGGATTGAAATTGGGAGTTTGTAGGTTCGGGATGGTGGACGCTAGAGGATTCGAACCTCTGACCTCTTCCGTGTCAGGGAAGCGCTCTAAACCAACTGAGCTAAGCGTCCAAAAAAACGCCCTGCATCACGCAAGGCGGAATAATATAGCAACAATTGCAAATCAAATCAATAATTATTTCAAGAAGACCATCTTGTTTGTTTGAGTAAACAAGAGTTCCGACCCGGATCTGATTTCCAGTCGGTAAAAATAAACACCTGTTGACACATGCCGTCCTTCATCATTAGTACCGTCCCACGTCACACTCCGTATTCCGATCGGCTGAATTTCATTGATCAGTGTTTTCACTTTTTGCCCAAGCACATTAAAGACATTCAGCGAGACTACACCGCTGTGTCCGACTCCATACATCACCGTCGTCTGCGGATTGAAAGGATTTGGATAATTCTGATGAAGTGCAAAGTGCACCGGAACTATCGGAATTCCGCCGGTATTTAATTTTACAAACTCTTCCGTTCCAACCACAAGTCGAAATGCGCGGACTTGTTCTGATTTTTTCATTTCAAATGAATATGTAAACGTTCCCGAGATCGGCGTTACACGTTCGGTAGCATAGTCGACAAGAAACACCTTAAATCCAGTAGGAATATTTCCTGCCGGTGTACAATCAAGATTTATCGTTGATCCCCTGACGGCTGATGTAACAGTGAAATCCCAATAATCTCCTTGCTCCGGTATCGGTCTGATGTCATACGCATATAATCCCGGATTGTTCTTCCACTCACGTCCGTTGAAAGCCACAATCAGATAATCGGTCGGTGTCTGAGGAGGCTCAGAAGCATCCAATTCATCCCATTCCCGAGCAGCGTTCGCACTGACACCGGCAATATTGGAGAGATCGTTTGCTTTGCCGCTGCGACCGCTGATGGAAATGTTCCACTCATTCTCGCCAAACAGGTCGCCTTTTATCGTCTGTTTGCCAAGGTTTGCAAGAGGATCATATTCCGCAGGACTAAAGAAAATGGTAACGGAGTCCGGATTATTATTTTTTATAAAGTATCCCGTAAACGGCGCCAGCATCAACGATTCGGCAGTAATTGACTTAGAACTGTATTTCCAGATCCGCTGTTCAATCCCGACGGGTCGTTTTGTTTCCTTCCATCCTATGGAGTACGGGAATGGATTTCCGACCATATTGTACCCTGGTCCAAGTTTCACCGGATAGTAATCCGTTGTGGGAATGACCGTCGCATTTCCGAAATTAATATTTTTTGATCCTTTTGTAATTAACCAATATGCCTCTCCCCTCTTAAATTTCAGGAACTCCGGACTCGGAAATTCAGCATATCGTTCCTTCACAGGATTCCAGCGGCCAAATAGCCGCCATGAGAGAGGACCATTGGCACCCAAATCTTTCAATACTTTAGTAATATCAAAGTCATTCAAGTCAAATGGAATGCTGACCATTTGGTATTCTTCATTTGGAGTCGGTGCCGGCATTTTTGCTTTATAGTTTTGGGAAATACTGAACAGATTGACTGCAAACGATATATTGTCCTTGGATAATAGATTATCTTTCAGCAGCGACTTATTCTTCCAGAGATCTGCATCACCCAACACAATAATGTTTCCTTCGCCGTACGGACGCAACGCTGCAATGTTCGGCTGTGTTTGAAACTGTGCACCGGGCCGGTAAGAAAATCTTGAAGCCTTCATAATCCAAAATGCTTTTCCCGTTGTATTGATGCTCGATGAACCGTAGAACACCAGCGAATCGACACCGGTGAAGAATGGATGTTTTTTATTATTTTCTAGTATATAAAAATTATTGGAAATGATGTCCGTTGCGTTTGAACGATAGGATTGAATCGAGTCGACGATATAATCATTGTTGAGAGTAATACCGAGCTGTTCGTTCCATAGTGAATCGGACAACAATGCATTCAGCATAGAATTATTATATTTCTCCAGCGAGGAATTTCCGAGAAGAATTAGTTGACCTCCCGTTCGGACATACTGTACCAGTGTTGCAACTTCAGCTTTTGAGTACGCAATGGTGGGAGCCACCAGAATTAACGCGTCGAATCCTGCCGGAGAAAGTTGTCCAGACGTCAATGCTATTTCAAATCCGCTTTTCTTCAGCCCATCAATCAATTGAGTGTACCCTCTGCTTGAATCCATAAGCAGAGAGAGTGTGTCATGCATCGTATCAAACAGCAATTTTTTCTTAACGGGAGTTGTCGCGACGGATGAACCTGTCACCGCAAAAAGTGATTTATTGTTGTGCGGATCATTTGTAGTGTATTCAATAAATCCACTGTGTGATCCGACAGTTCGGGGTGTGAATTTCAATGAAATACTCATTGTTGAGTCAACCGGAACGGTAATTAATTTTGTTTCTGGCGAGAAATAATCACTGTCCGTGACAGCGCCTTTATATTCCATCAGCAGCGGAAGATATCCGTGATTCAATACCCGCGCAGATAATGTTTTGGACTGACCTAGACTTGTGGTCGGAAATACCGTGGATGAATCAACCAACCGAAGCTTCGGATAACCAAGCGCAGTGACAATCACTGTGTCCAGAACATTCAGAGAATCGTCCGACGCTTTAATGATAAAGATATTCGAGCGCATGTACTGCGGTAACGCAGTCCAAGAGAAGTCTCCTCTTTCTGAAATTACTGCATTTGAAGGAGAGGAATGTATAGAAAACCGAACCGAATCCTCTTTGTCAGGATCTGTTGCCTTATAGACAAAGATGAGGGAACTGTCGACATATATACTTGTATCGTTTGGCACGGCAGTAAAAACAGGCGGCCGGTTAACATTGACAACGGTTATTATTGCAGTGTCACGTACGATCGATCTTCCGTCTGAAACAGATACGATGACAGGGTGAATACCTGCATGATCGTAGGTTGGTCTCCAGACAAATGTCTTATTGCTGTCAACTGATGCACTATCCGGCGCCGAAAGAAGCGTAAATGTCAAAGAATCACCATCGACATCAGATACTGCGTATGTGAATTTCAATTGTTGATTTTCATTGATAGCAGTATCGCTAAGTGTCTTGGTAAAGACGGGAGGGTTATTTTTTCTTAACACTGTTACAGAGACTGAATCGTTAACCACATCGATACCGTCAGTTGCAGTTACAAGAAATTGATGCAAACCATGTTGAGAAGTATTTGGCGTCCATGCAAGTAGTCCTTGTTGTGATATTGACATTCCCAGAGGCGCATTGATAAGATTAAATTGAACATTATCACCATCCGAATCGGACGCTGCGTAGGTGAAAGTGAAAAGAGTATCTTCTATGATGGTAGTATCAGGAAGCGTTACGGTGAATATTGGTTTTCTATTTACATTAATCACATTAACAACTGCGGTGTCCACTGTGGACAACGAAGAATCCTGAATCTTCACTATAACCGTATGTGTGCCTGATTGAAAATACGAAGGAGTCCAGACCAATCGACCAAATTGGGAAATAGATAAACCTGCAGGTCCTTCGACAAGTGAAAAGCGGAGCGTGTCATTATCCGGATCAGATCCGGTATATTGATACATCAACGATTGTTGTTCAAAAATCGTCGTATCCGGCATTGTTAATACAAACTTTGGAGCACGATTCGTGAATACGACCTGAACAATTGCTGTGTCATTGACTGATCCTCCGAATTTATCTTTGGCAGTCACTATGACAGCATGCGAACCAATCTGTGAAAATTGCGGTGTCCATTGAACGGTTCCTGTTACGCTGTCAATGGTCATTCCTGTAATGATTGAGGTCAACGCAAACCGGACAGTGTCGCTGTCAGGATCTGTTGCTGCATACGTATAGGTAAACTTTTGCTCAATTTTTATGCTTGTATCATTGAGTACCTTCGTAAATTGCGGAGCTCTATTCACGTTTGTGACCGTGAGTGTCACCAATACAGAATCTTTTGCAAGTTTTGTATCCGCAGCATACACTTTAAAAGCATAATTCCCGGCTGCCGTATACGACGGAAGATATGTCAATAATCCGGAATTCTGATTTATTGTCATTCCCGCCGGACCATTTAAAAGAGCATATCGTACGGTGTCATCTAGATCACTATCAATTGCCTGAAACGTATATGTCAAAAGCTGCTGTTCGCTGATTGTCGTATCGGTAAATTTCTTTGTAAAGACCGGAGGAACGTTGGGTATAAGGGAGAAATAGACAGCAATGGTATGATTTGAAACAACGTTGACAAAAGTATATTTTGAAAAATTTCCGGCAAATGTCATGCTGTCTACTTTAATGCTGTCGACTTTGTATGCAAAATCAGGAGTGAATGAATAGACAATGCTGTCACCCGAGTTGACAAGAGAGGTTCCGGATGGTGCAATGGTTCCGTTTGGACCCGCTGTGGCAACAATTGAATATTTAATGGGTGAAATATATACAGCAATTGAATGATTTGAATTGACTGATGTAAAGGAATACGATGATATAGGACCGAGGTTAACCCCGTCAACTACAACACTATCAATTTTATTGTGAATATTCGTCGATATTGAATACGAAATTGAATCATTGTATGCCACCATTGATATTCCGGACGGAGTTATGGATCCGATACCATTGAGTGTGGCAGTTATCATGAATGAATCGATAGAGAACATTGCATTAATATTTTTTACCGAAGTCATTGCAATCGAAAGCGGATTTATTGCTGCCGTTGTGTCACCCGTCCACCCGCTGAAATGATAACCCGTAAGAGGTACAGCCGTCAATGATACAATTGTATTGTACGGATAGTGTGTAGAATCCGGATTTCGCAAAACAAATCCGCTATCTAATGGAGTTGTAAATAATGCGTAATAATTTATTCCGAAATATGCTTTGATCGAATGAACCGAGGTTACATTCGAAAATGTGTATCCAGTTACAATGCCAATATTCACATTGTCGACGATGACACTATCAATATGATATCCTGCATTCGGTGAAATTGAATACATGATACTATCGCCGTACAGAACAAAAGTCGTATCTGCCGGCGAGATGGTACCGTTCG
>CAZQSI010000090.1:6013-8207 GCA_964596155.1 uncultured Chitinophagaceae bacterium | reverse complement strand
CATTACAGCGCGCATACAATGCGAAGGAGTCCGATCTACAATGAGCGCTCTTGATCAAGTCATTATTCCGAAAAAAGAACTTCCGGCAACTGCGGTAAAACTGGGCTGGGGTTTGACAATTGCCGGACTGCTGCTGGTGGCTGCTTCGTACATGACCGACGCACATCGTGCGGCGTTCAATAATGTGATCGGATTTACCTTTCTTGCCAGCATCGCCGTCGGCGCGATTTTCTTTATTGCTCTTGAATATATAGCAGGAGCGGTATGGAGTACGCCGTTCCGCCGTGTGATAGAATTTCTCGGGATGCTGATCGTTCCGACGGTGATTCTTTCCATTCCTCTTTTTTTCAATCTGCATGATCTGTTTCATTGGACGCATGCGGAAGCAATGGCAACCGATCCGATCCTGAAGAGTAAAGAGCCATATCTGAACGAACAATTTTTTACGATTCGCTTTGCGGCGTACATCGTCATCTGGGGATTATTTTATTTTATATTCCGGCACAACTCTCTAAAGCAGGATCTCGACACCGATCAGAAGAGGACGAAAAAGAATATTGCGTTAGCAGCAGCGTTTCTGCCGTTGATGGCGATCTCGATTTCACTCTTCTCGATAGACTGGCTGATGAGTCTTGAGCCGCACTGGTTTTCCACGATGTTCGGCGTTTATTTCTTCACCGGAGCGATTTTGACCGCGTTATGTGTTACCACTTATTTTGTCGTGTATCTGAGTGAACGCGGATACTTTTTCAAGGGTATCAACGAAAATCATTATTACAGTTTCGGCGCGCTGATGTTCGGTCTTCTCTCATTCTGGGCATACATCGCATTCAGTCAGTTCATGCTGATCTGGTATGCTAACCTTCCCGAAGAGACATTCTGGTTCATCGAGCGGTGGCAGAACGGATGGGAATATGTTTCGGTCGCCATCGTGCTGATCAATTTCTGGATTCCGTACTTTATGCTGGTATCCCGTCCCTCGAAAATGAATACGAAAAATTTAAAGCGGTCGGCCATCCTGCTGATCTTCGCCCATTTTCTTGATCTCTACTGGCTGGTGATGCCGACATACAGCGAAACGCCGGTCTTTGGATTTCATGAACTTGCGTTTCCGGTTCTGGTGATCGGACTGATCATCGTGATCTTCGCGATGCAGACAAAAAAATATAATCTTGTACCGGTTGGCGATCCGAAATTACAACGCGGTATTGATTTCCATCTCTAAAAAGGTCTGAAGAGAATGCTACGTCCTTCTGAAATAGATTTTCACGAACTGCTGAAAAATCCGGTGCGATTGTTCGGATTGTCTTATTTTTATTTTCTGACCGTTGCAGGATTTGTCGGTACGTATTATCTGTGGAACCTGAACGACGTTTCCAAAAACGACATTGCTCCGGTTCTGCTGAAAGATTCGTCCCAATTTGTGCAGGATATTCCGATGCAGCGGGGTGCGCTGATCGCACCGGTGAATGTTACGGAAGTGGGACGTCCGTCAAAATCGCTGATCGACAAAGGAGCGAATCTTTACAAAGCGAATTGTTCTTCCTGCCACGGCGATAACGGACTTGGTGACGGATTAAGCGCTGCCGCGCTGGCCGTTAAACCGAGAAATTTCCACTCAGCGGAAGGATGGAAGAACGGCAGAAAAGTTTCAGACTTGTATAAAACACTGCAGGTTGGCCTTGTCCAGACTGGAATGCAGTCATTTAACTATTTGCCTGCAGAAGACCGCTTTGCGATTATCCACTATATCAGAACATTTGCTGCAGATTATCCGGTAGACAGTCTTTCGGAATTGCAGGAACTTGAAAAAATATATAACCTTTCAAAAGGAACGCAATTACCGCCTCAGATACCGGTGAAACTGGCAATGGAGAAGCTTCAGGCGGAATGCGATGATGCATCACGGTATGTGGACAATGTCTGCGAATCAATCGCTACTAAGAAACAGGAAGAGCAGGGAGCGGTCATAGCAAAACGGTTATCCATCAACAGTACGAAAGTGATTACCGCGGCGCTGTCTGCAAAGGAATTAAATCTGGATAATTTCATTCGTACGGTTTCTTCTGATCCCGTTACGATCGGATTTAAAACTTCGGTACTGCGATTGAGCCGCGACGAATGGACGGCGCTCTATTCGTATCTGGTGAAGGTGAGCAGAGAGCATAAGGGCTAGTTTCAAAACGCTCGTCAC
>CAZQSI010000090.1:0-5913 GCA_964596155.1 uncultured Chitinophagaceae bacterium | reverse complement strand
GCATGACGAGTTGTTAGGAAGTGGAGAAATAAGGAGAGAGGCTTTATGAAAAATATTATAGTGTTGTTGTCGGTTCTCGTTTGCATAGTAACCGCAAATGAGAATAATGAGCGAGTGGAGATCGGAATTGTTGAAAAGATCGGCAAAACGATTCCGTTAGAGACGCGGTTCTTTGATGAATCGGGAAACTATGTGGCGCTGAAGGATGTCATCACCAAGCCGACGATTTTCAATTTTGTTTATTACCGATGTCCCGGCATCTGCAGTCCGATTTTAACCGAGCTGACATCGATCGTAAACTTTATGGATATGGCGGCGGGCACTGATTATCAGATCGTTACCATCAGTTTCGACCAGAGAGAAAAATTTGAACTGGCGGCGGCGAAGAAAGAAAGCTATATGGCGCTGCTGAACAAGAAAATCCCGGACGGCGCTTGGAAATTTCTTTCCGGAGACAGTGCATCGATTTATGCGGTGACAGATGCGGCGGGATTTTATTTCAAGCGGGATAAAAATGATTTCATACATGCCGGTGCACTTATCGTTGCATCGCCGGAAGGGAAGATTGCCCGGTATCTGAACGGAATTAAATATCTGCCGTTCGATGTGAAGATGGCACTGACCGAGGCAGCCGGCGGAAAAAGCGGTCCGACAATCGCAAAACTGGTTGCCTACTGCTACAGCTACAGTCCGGAGGGCCGGACGTATGTGTTCGACGTTACGCGGGTCGCGGGCGGAGTGATCCTGCTCTTCGCGGCTGTGTTTGTGGTCTATCTGACAGTAAAACCGAAAAAGAGTTCTAACGTAAAAGAGAGTTAACCTATGGCTAATGCGGCAATGCCGGTCGAGAAACTGGAACCGAGTTATCTGGATGTCTCGACAAACAAATATACGAAAGGAATCCTCTCATGGATTTTGAGCGTCGATCATAAACGGATCGGAGTGCTCTATCTTTATTCCATGATGTCGTTCTTTATTGTAGCGGTGACGTTTGGATTTTTGATCCGCCTGGAGCTGATTGCACCGGGCGAGACGATCATGAGTGCGCAGACGTACAATCAGTTGTTTACGCTGCACGGCATCATCATGATCTTCCTGTTCATTATTCCCGGTCTTCCGGCGGTATTTGGAAATTTTTTCCTCCCGATCATGATCGGCGCGAAAGACGTTATCTTCCCGCGGTTGAATCTGATGTCATGGTACATGTTTGTGATCGGCGGACTCTTTGCCGTTCTTTCCATGCTGCTGCCCGGCGGTTCTGCCGATACCGGATGGATGTTCTATGTTCCGTATTCTGTCCGGACGACGACGAATGTTCTTCCGGCGCTGATTGCCGCATTTATTCTCGGATTTTCATCGATCTTAACCGGATTGAACTTCATTACAACGATTCACCGGATGCGTCATCCGGATATGTCATGGTTTAAGATGCCGCTGTTTGTCTGGTCGCTTTACGCAACCGCATGGATTCAGGTGCTGGCAACGCCGATTATCGGTATCACGCTGGCACTGGTCGGTCTTGAACGACTGCTCGGCGTCGGAATTTTTGACCCTGCGCTCGGCGGAGATCCTGTGTTATATCAGCATCTCTTTTGGATCTATTCCCATCCGGCAGTGTATATCATGATCCTGCCCGCAATGGGGATTGTCTCGGAAATTATTCCTGTTTTTTCCCGGCGCTCAATTTTCGGCTACAAGTTCATCGCATTTTCAAGTCTTGCCATTGCATTTTTCGGTTCGCTCGTCTGGGCGCATCACATGTTTACGGCGGGCATGAGCGACACGGCGCAGTTTGTCTTTTCGTTTATTACGTATGTTGTATCGATTCCGAGTGCGATCAAGGTATTCAACTGGCTTTCAACGATGTATAAAGGATCGATCAAACTCGATCCGCCGTTTCTCTATGTTATGTCGTTCATCGTGCAATTTTCCATCGGCGGGTTCACCGGACTGATGCTCGGAGCGCTTTCGGTCAACATCCATCTGCAGGATACGTCGTTTGTTGTGGCGCATTTCCATTATGTGATGTTCGGAGGGACGGGATTCGGAATTTTTGCGGCGATGCATTACTGGCTGCCGAAAATGTTCGGCAGAATGTATAATCTAAAAGTTGCGACATGGGCCTGGGGCATTGTAACGGTCGGATACAATCTGTTGTACATGCCGATGTTCGTGATGGGATATCTCGGCATGCCGCGGCGGTATTATGATTATCTGCCGGAATTTCAGATGTATCACGAGATCTCGACATACGGTTCATGGATTTTGATAACAGGACTGATCATGATGTTCGTCAATCTCTGGAAGGGGATGCGAAACGGACCGAAAGCACCGATGAATCCGTGGGGAGGCGAAACGCTGGAATGGAAGGTTCAGACTCCTCCAATCCTTGAAAATTTTCATGAAGTGCCGGATATCCATGCCGGTCCGTACGATTATTCAAAGTATGAGGCAAAAAAGGAGACAACGACGTGAGTTCGACTGATCACACTGCGGTGCATCACGTGCACAGGGATGATTACGGTTCCCGGATGGGAATGTGGCTCTTCCTTTTCACGGAATTAATCCTGTTCGGAGGATTGTTCATCGTGTACGCCGTCTACCGTTTCATGCATCAGCAGGAGTTTCACATTGCGGCGCAGGAATTGAACACGACCATCGGACTGATCAACACGATCGCTCTGCTGACGAGCAGTATGACCGCGGCAATGTCCATTACGGCGATGCAGAAGGGCAATGTCCGCTTCTCCAAAGGACTGATCTGGGTGACGATCGGATTTGCGATTGTTTTCATGGTCAACAAATATTTCGAATGGGGAGCCAAGATCCATCACGGTATTTATCCCGGCTCGCCGGAGTTGCTGAACAAACCGAACGGAGAAATTCTTTATTTCGGATTGTACTACGTCATGACCGGTTTGCATACGCTGCATGTCATCATTGGCGTCGTATTTTTTCTCTTTATTCTTCGCCAGATTAATCAGGGAAAGATTCACAGCACACAATATGTGCGGCTTGAAAATTCGGCATTATACTGGCATTTGGTCGATCTGATCTGGATCTTCCTATTCCCGTTATTCTATCTGATCCATTAAGAGGAATCAATGAGCGAGCATCAACACGAAGAACCACACGTAATAGAGTACGGCAGTTATATCTTTATCTGGCTCGGATTGCTGGCGTTTACCGGCATTACCGTAACGGTTTCCGGTATCAATCTCGGCAATTGGACGATTGTGATCGCTCTGACGATTGCCTGCATCAAATCGTGGTATGTGCTGAATTATTTCATGCATATGAAATATGAAGACAATGTGTTTAAGTTGTTCATTCTTACGGCGTTATTGACTTTTATTATTTTCCTGGGATTCACCTTCTGGGATTATTCTTTTGTGAGGTAAGTGAATGTTCACGTCAGCATCAAATTTTACTGACAATGTCGATGCGGTCTTTCTGTATATAACGGCGCTGTCGCTGATCGTACTGATCGGCATTATTGTCGCCATGATTTATTTCGTGATCCGGTACAGCAGAAAACGGAATCCCGTGCCGACGCATGTGGAAGAAAATTTGATGCTCGAAATTCTCTGGACGGTAATTCCGCTTGTACTCTTCATCAGCATGTTTTATTTCGGATGGGAAGGATACAAGGATATGCGCGCCATTCCGGAAGATGCGATGCAGATAAAAGTGACCGCCAGGATGTGGCAGTGGGGATTCGAATATCCGAACGGTTTAAAAACCGATACATTGTATGTGCCTGTCGATAAAGCGGTCCGCGCGGAATTGATCTCGAACGACGTCAACCATGCATTCTTCATTCCGGCATTCCGCGTAAAGAAAGATGTGTATGCAAACAAAGTCAATGATCTCTGGTTCAAATCCGACAAGGTCGGACGCTACGATATCGCCTGTGCGGAATATTGCGGATTAAATCATTCGGCGATGTACTCTGCGGTGTATATCATGGAACAACAGGATTTTGATGCGTGGTACGGTTCCGAATCGGCGAAAGCCGGATTGAAACCGTTGCTGACGGCGCAGGAAAAAAAATAACTTAACGATCGGTTAACAACAATGGATTTTCTGAAAGATATCGCATTACCGCAATCGGAAGCTCAGATCGGCGTCCTGCATTTTGTCATGAATGTCATCTACATTCTGCTGCTTCCGTTTGTCAGCTATTTATTCGGCGCGCTTGTGCTTTCGCTGTATTATCACCGGCGCGGACGTCAAAACAACGATGCTGCACTGCTGCAATTTTCACGGGATATGATTGATCATATTCTGCCGAACAAAAGTATTCTGCTCCTGTTCGGAGCCGTACCATACCTGGCGCTGACATTTGCGTTTGCGCAGCTGCTTCAGCAATCTGCCTCCATCACCGTCAGCGTTATGACCTGGGGTGTCATCTTTTTTGCCGCCGCCGCTGCTTTTGCATCATCCTACCAATCGTCGCTGAAATTAGGAGGAATGTTTGCTTCGATACCGAACAACGAAGAGATCGAATCGTTTAAGGCGCAGATGAGCGAAACAAGGAGAACATCGGGAAAATATGCCGTAATATTTCTTTCTCTCTCCGTTTATTGCCTGATTGCCGGCGCCTCGCTGGCTGCAGAACCGGAACAATGGCAGTCTGTTTCGAACGTTGTTGAATTGTTTTTTTCGCTTCCCGTGCTTGTCCGGATCGTTCAGTTCGTTCTTTTTGCTCTGACCATTGCGTCGCTCGGCATGTTGTTCTTTACCTTCTCGTGGCAGGGCGGAAAAGCGCAGATGCTAGCCGGTTACGGAGACCGGGTTCGGCAGATTGCGCTGCCGATCAGTTTACTTACGCTGCTCGTTCAGCCGTTGCTGGCGGTGCTGACCATTGTCCTGATGCCCGTCTCTGCACTCGGAGGTATCGTATTTTTTTCAACATTCCTGTTTATCTTTTTTATTTTTCTTGCCAGCCATGCCGTGTACGGCATGATGAAAGAATTTAAAACCGGCTTCTCCGCCAAAGCATTTTACTTTTTTGTCACCGCGATGCTATTCGTCATTATTCAGACGACTTCGTCCCTCTCGTATTCGACAAAGGATCATGCAGCTCAGTTGGCGTTTCGGTACGACCGGTATCATGACGAACTGCTTGCGTCGATGGGAATCAGCCTCTCCGTATTTACCGGCGAAGATATTTATAATGCAAAATGCTCCGCCTGTCACGAATTCGGAGTGAAAAAAGTGGGACCGGCATACAAAGATGTGCTCGGAAAGTATGAAAATAATCGCGAACTGCTCTTATCGTTCGTTCTCAATCCGCAGAAAATCGATCCGGCATATCCGCCGATGCCGAATCAGGGTCTGAAGCCGTCAGAGGCAGACTCGATTGCTGCATATATTATGACAATGTATAAGCAGGCGAAATAACCTGTTTGATAATTGTTCTGATGTACTTTTAATGCCTCTGGATGTTCCAGGGGCATTTTTACTATAAGACAAAGAGGTCTGTTATGAAACTGCCAATGCGTATCGCCGTTCTGTCAGTGTTGATGATCTGCTCAATAGTATCGGCACCGAAGAAAAAATATGGGAAAGAAATAACATTGAAAGAAACGACAAAGATTTCGCAGATTATTGCAAGTCCCGAAATATTCGACGGAAAACGGGTTCTTGTCGAAGGACCGGTCGTTGATGTCTGCAAAGAGCGGGGCTGCTGGATCAAAATCGGAAGCGACAAGGAATTCGAGTCAATTCGTTTTAAAGTTGATGACGGTGTGATCGTGTTCCCGCTCGATCTGAAAGGACAAACTGCCGTCGCGGAAGGAATTGTTTCGGTGAAAGTATATTCGGTTGATGATTTGATAAAAAGCGGCGAGGAGCATGCCAAAGAAGAAGGAACAACATTCGACCGATCTACGGTGAAAGGACCAAAAA
>CAZQSI010000089.1:6026-8265 GCA_964596155.1 uncultured Chitinophagaceae bacterium | reverse complement strand
CGGAACAACGATGAGTCCGTTCAGCACGGCATTATCCACCTGAGCCATAAAGTGGATGTCAAGAATTCCGTCCTCCACGTTCACTTGATTTATCACTTTCTGTGATTGAACTCCTTTGCCGACTGACGCATACATATCCAGATTGCTGACGGCAACAACACCCTGAACCGCAACGGAAAAAATCCGTTTTCCCGGCGAAAGGAAATAGTTTTCGGCCATCATGAGAATGACCGTATAAGTTCCGTTCGGCACCCGCACTTTATATTCTACAGCACCGTTCAATTCGGATCGATACACTTCCGGATCGATCGTGCCGATCACCGTCGAATTGTTCTGATACACCGTTCCGTCAAGTCTGCCGTATTCGTTCGACGGGCTCCATTCTTGATCCGGAAGATAATCTTTCACTGCACCGCCGCCGACATTGATCTTTACCGGAAATGACAGTCGTTTCGGTTTTATCAGAATCGCATTTTTTACACCTGAACTGTTCATGGAGGGCGAGCGATCCTTGATATTGGTGATAATCACATTCGTAATTGAATCGGCATTATATCCCGATAGCGTAAGAAAGACGCTTTGTGAATCGCGTTGAAGGGCGGCTGCCGTAATCGGCATCGAGGCATTGATATAATTTGTCGGATTTTCGGCGGAAAGAGGATCAACCTCCTCGGTGAACCGAATCAGCACTCCCTGCTCCTCGGCTCTGGCATATTTGACAAAAGGACCGGTATTGTCCGTATATCCGACGGCAGATTCCTTTGTAAGACAAAGGATTAGATTTCCGTCCTTAAAAACGGCGTTTGCCTGAATGAAGTCGCAATTATTGCCGTTGAACGTATGCGTTGCTTTGTCCCAACGGTTCGTATCCCAGAAATCGAAATCATCTTTCCACGCCGGAGTAAAATTATTTCCCGTACCGATTGTGCCGTTGCCGGGCGAATACGATGCATAACTCACCCAGTCATAATATGAAAATGCAGGAAGCACATTCTCATTCCACACTCCGACCCAATTGGAATAAACCGGATTCCAAATATTCATCATGATCTTCTGTGAAATGTTGAGTGTCTGAATATGTGCGCCGGTCTGTCTGTGCACCTCTTCGCCGTCCACAAACCACGCTACATAATCGGGCGTCCATTCAAATCCATAGGTATGAAAATCCGCTGCAGGATTAAACGGCGTTCTATAATGGCTGACATGATTCGTCTGACCGGGCGTAATCGTGTTGAATTGGATATCATCGTCGTACCGACCCAGAATTTCGATATCAATTTCGTTCCACGGTGTGTTTGGATTATCGTCGTTGTATGTAAAAAACGACGTCAGCATCCCTTCCCGGTACGATGATTTCAATCTCACTTCGAACCGGCCGTATGTAAACGATTCTTTCGTCCGGTATTCCGCGCCCTTATAAATCTTTGCAGAAAGAAAGGTCGACGCACAGAGCGTGAATACCATCAGAAGTTTCGTCATCATTTCAACACCGTCATTTTTTTCGTTGCCGTATAGGAACCGGCGTTGAGTCTGTAAAAATATACTCCCGCAGAGAGCGATGTTGCGCTGAAAGGAACCGTATATTCTCCTGCGCTCTTTTTTTCGTCCACAAGGAGTGCCACATGCTTCCCGAGAATATCGTACACCGATAATCGCACATGAGTGTCGGAGGGAAGCTGAAATCCGATCACCGATGTCGGATTAAACGGATTCGGATAGTTCTGAAAAAGCGAATACGATGTCGGCAGTTCTTTCACGCGGTTTTGTGTTACCGTTGTTATATATTCACTCTTTTCCGACAGCTTGTTATATGCAGATCTGAGGGATGAATACACCGGTTTTTGCACGCTTCGGTTCATTCTCATTAATCCCATACTCTGGAATCCGCCCGTTTGCTGATGAGTGTACCAATCAAACATACACCACCAGGTGATTCCCGCGATAAATCCTGCCGCATTGTACGTGCCGTCTTTTGCCACCGGAAGCCTCGGTTCAAAGGCAAGGAACGTCGAATCAAATGTTAACACCTGCAGTGTGAATTGCGTCATGTCTTCCTTGGACCAGTAGCCGAATTCCGTTGCGATAAACGGTTTCCGCGGGAAATAATCGTGAGCATCGACGGTAAAATATTTTGTTCCGCGATATCTGCCGAAGCCGGACGGATTGTAGAAGATTCCGAAATACATCGTCCACCCCGCCGCATCCACGTATCCCTGTGATTCGTCGTTAGGTCCCGGTC
>CAZQSI010000089.1:4788-5926 GCA_964596155.1 uncultured Chitinophagaceae bacterium | reverse complement strand
TCCGGATGATCTTCGTGCCGCGCCACGCCGTGAAGCAACACAGGTTTTTCATTGAGGTGAATTTTATCGCCGACGGTTTTGATTGTTCTAATGCCAAATTGCGTGAAATATTGATCTTTGATCTTGCCGTTCTGACTGAGCGTGATCTTTAAAATATATAAATGCGGATGAATGGGTGACCATAAATTCGGGTCCTGGACGATCAAACTTGACTTCCACACGGCGATTGAATCTGCCGGAACGAATATTGAATCGTGAATCTTCCCCTGAACGGAAGCAGCTTCACCTGCAAGTTCGGCCGATATTTCTTTTGTCAGCGACATTGAATCATTCAGCGCCTTGAACACTTCAACCGCGATATCGAGATTCGACGACAATGCCGTTCTGTTTTGCGCAACCACCGTCGCTTCAATCAATCCGTTAATATTTTTCGTAATCACGTCTGCCCGGATGACGGATTGTTTTTCGCTGAATTCCAGATAGACATCATGAATGATTCCAGTATAATTAAACCAGTCGCATTCATAATAAGGGACAATATCTTTCCTTGTCCCCCATGGAATATTATCAACTCTTACTGACAGGACATTCAGACTGTCATAGCGGAGAACGCGAGAGACGTCAAACGAAAAAGGAGTGAATCCGCCTTCATGCCAGCCGAGATAGGTTCCGTTCAACCAGACGTCCGCCGTATAATTCACTGAATAAAAATTCAGTCGCGCAAATCGCTGCTGAAGGGAATCAGAGGCGGAAAATGTCGTTCTGTACCAAACTCCGTTTTGATAAAATTCAGGCGTTTTTTCATTTGCATTCAGAGTGTTTTCGACGCCCGGTATCGGCTTTGTCTGCCACTGGCTGTCGTCGAAATGCGGCATGTGTCGGCCTCCTGCTTCGGCGAGCAATTGTGCATATCCGTTTGAATCGCGCTTGAGCAGCGAGACGTTGTGGTCTGCATTGAACCGTAATTTTTTCCACGCTCCCGCAAGCGATTGCATCACTCGGGGTTGTTTCTCAAACGAAGGAACCGGAATGCCGTTTTGATACGGAACGGTGCTGCCGGATACGGAGGCGAGGTTGAAGGTCGATTCGAGTGTTCCAAATTGAGCCGCCGCCGATTGAACGCAGATGATGATAAGAG
>CAZQSI010000089.1:2178-4688 GCA_964596155.1 uncultured Chitinophagaceae bacterium | reverse complement strand
AACATCGATTTATATCCGCCGCGGATGGCGAGAAAATCGTTGAAGACATATTCACCGCCAAGATCAATGCTCTCGTAATTGTCGCTGGGATGCGATGCGTCGACTGCCAGGATTAAGCTGTTCGATTCATCTTTAAAGACGTTGTAGGCGATGCCGACTTTAAAATTGAGCGGCAATCCCCACTCCTCCGTAGCAATGTTTGCAGGAATTTTACCGTTATTGCCCGTCGTGGTTTCATCAATATCGTGCGTCACGGCAGTTGATGTTCCGGAAAGCTGCATCTTTGACCCGAAATTGGATATGGACATTCCTAACACAGCCCCGTCAAATGGCGTGATATATTTTACGCCGATGTCGATCGCCAGCGCACTGGCGCTCATTCTCCAGATTTTTTGGTACACAAACTTCGGATTGAATCCGATGGAAAATTTATCGGTGAGTTTAATCGCATATCCGACGCTGAACGCAACATCGGAAACCGAAAATGTTTCGCCGTTGCCTCCGGGGTTGTCGGTTGTTGTCACGCGCATCTCATCGATGCTCGATGCCGTGAAGGCCATACCCAGCGTTCCGATATCGCCGAGGGAAATCGTTCCGGCAAAAAAGTTATACTGAATGTCGGCAAACCACTGCGTATGGTCGATGTAGACTGAGCCTCCTTCCACATCGGCGATGCCCGCCGGATTCCAGTACAGTGAACTCGGATCATCCGCAACGGCGACAAACGCGCCTCCCATCGAAAGAGCCCGCGCACCCTGACCGATCATGAGAAACGGTGCGGCAGTTGTCCCTTTCTTGGAAACGTTTGATTTGAAGGTTTGTGCAACGGTTACTGTTGCCGAGACGATCATCACGATGATCAATGATTGTATTGTTGTTGTTTTCATAGTCATTCCGGTGATTTCCTTATTTGATCACTGCAAACTTACCGATATGTTCTCCGATATTCGGAGCATTGACATGAAAGACGTACAAGCCGTACGCCACTTCCATACCGTCATCCGAAATAAGATCCCATGATGCCGATCCGTTGGTCGCGGACGAGGACTTTTCAATGGTTTTTACCAGTGAACCTGCAACGGTAAAGATCTTGATGGTGCAGACGGACGGAAGATTGATGAAATCAATTTTTCTGTCGCCGCGTCCGCTTTGATAGAGCGACCGCCGTTCCCATTTGGCTGCTGCAACATACGGATTGGGAACAACCGAAATATTCTTCAGTTGATTCTTCGCCAGCGAATTGTCCAGCTTTTGTGATCGTGATTTGACCTCAAAATAATCGCCCCCCGCAAACGGCTTTTTCGTTTTTATCGCAATTCTGTCCCCGGGCTGCGGAATGACCGGAGTTGTAAACGGCCTGAAAGTGTACGCAAAGTTGTAACAGATCTTGAAATTTGAATTATCGACGTATCCGTCCAGAATGCGGATGGTATCGCCGAGCGAGAATTTTCCGTTGCCGTCCACATCCTGAATAAGGAATTTATTGCGGTATCCGCTCGTCGTGTTGGTGATGGTGAAATTCACGGAGTCTTTGATAAAGACAGGCGGATCATCGAATACGGCGACATCCTGATTGGAATCGAAAAAGCGAATTTCATAATCCGCAGGCCATGCGGCATTCAGCGCGGCATTCAGCCGATCGACATTAACTCTCAGCATTACGTTGGTCTTGCTGCCTGGAACCCATCCGGTAGCCGAATCAATCAACGTCACAGCAGTATCGTTTCGGACTGAAACGGTAAATCCGTCAACCGGTACCGACGTTGCCGTGATTTTCACATCACGGACAACAGTATCCGGAACCGTGCTGGATGATAATGTCCGTACGATATCATATGACTTCGTCGAATATTTCGGGAATGAACCGGTCGAGTCGAATTGAATTCTGTACGTGCTGCCTTCAACAACGGCGTTCGGATTCACGATATTGACACTGATTGTCCCGGTGCCGATTCCTTGTTTTAACGAAACGGTGCTTCCTTCAATTTTTGCAGGAACATATCCGGCAGCCGCTGCGTTCGGTATGACGACGGCGCAGTTTTGATCGACAAATTTCAATGTGCCGTTAAAATCCTCGGAAATAATTTTCGTACACTCAGAAGGCGTTAGACCTCCCGTAGGACCATAGAAAGGATCAAGTTTCGACGGAACGACGCCTTGGTCGTACGAAACCAATGCATAATAATATCGCGTCCCGTTGACAACGGTAGTATCGATATACGAATTGACAATTCCTGTTTCGTCCCCTCTCCAGAAATGAGCACCGTTCACACCGACAGGATCCGGACCTCTGATGGAATCAACAAGATCCCATTGCATCAGCGGTTTCCAGAATTTTCCCTGCCCTTTTGAATCCGTAATAACCTTCAAATCCTGAAATTCCGGTTCGGAACTTCGATAAAGCAAATAACCTTCAAAATCAAATTTCTTCAGGAAACGATCATAAGACTTTTCCGCAATGGCATCCCAATACAGATATACTTTTTTATCGCCCGCCACTGCGGTCAGCG